>CAYOIS010000104.1:0-7235 GCA_964404055.1 uncultured Anaerolineae bacterium
GCTCCCTTTGAAAAAAGGGCCGAAGAATTAGCTCTTCCTGCTCTTGCGCCCCAAACACAAGTGGGCAAAGCGCTCCCTTCCATCACCGATAGGATGATAATCCGAAGGGCCGAGCTATCCCTGGTAGTCAAGGATACAAAGGAGGCCATCTCTAAAGTTGAAGCTATAGCCGTGGAAAAAGGGGGATACCTCCATCAGTCAAGCGTGTGGAAGGAAGGCGAGAACCTAAAAGCCCAGCTAACTATAATGGTGCCAGCCGCAAAGTTTGAAGAGACTTTAGACGCCCTGAGGAAGCTGGCCGTTGACATCCTGAGGGAATCAACCTCAGGCCAGGACGTAACCGAGGAATACGTAGACCTTGAGGCACGCTTGAGAAACCTGGAGGCCACGGAAAAAGAACTGCGTGAACTCTTGGCAGTAGTTAGGGAACGCTCAGGAAAGGCTGAGGACATTATGGCCGTCTACCGCGAGCTTACCAATATCAGGGGCGAGATTGAAAGCGTGAAGGGCCGCATGAAGTACCTGGAGCAGATGACTGCCTTCTCCACTATCGTCGTCAACCTCACCCCAAGCGTCCTGGCACAGCCTGTAGCCCCTACCACTTGGAAACCAGCTCAGACCCTATGGCGTGCCTCCAGAGCTTTGGTGAGGGTCTTCCAGTTCTTGGTGGATGCGGCGATTTGGATTATCATAGTAGTGGTTCCGACGGCTCTGCCTTTCGTTCTGGTCGGTTATATCATCTGGCGGTTTGCCAGGAGAACAAAGCCTAAGAAAGAGGTCAAGCAATGAAGGTAGTTGTTGTCCCCCATACCCACTGGGATAGAGAATGGTATCTGCCTTTTGAAAAGTTCCGCTACCATCTGGTTCGACTTCTGGACGAGACTTTGGACCTTCTAAATAAGGACGAGAGCTTCAAGCATTTCCTCTTGGACGGCCAAGCCGTAATCGCCGAAGATTACTTGGAAGTCCGGCCGGAGAGGGAAGGGGAACTGCGTGAAGCCATAGCCAAAGGGCGCCTGGCGACAGGCCCCTGGTATACAATGCCGGACGAATTCCTGGCCGGAGGGGAGGCTTTAATCCGCAACTTGCTCGAGGGCCACCGGATTGGGCAAAGGCTCGGAGGCGTGATGAAAATTGGCTATTTGCCCGACCCATTCGGGCATGTGGCCCAGATGCCCCAAATCCTGCGTGGGTTCGGGATAAAAGCAGCTTTCCTCACCCGAGGCGTAGCCCCCTCCAAGACCGAGTTCTTGTGGGAAGCCCCCGATGGTTCCAGGGTCCTTACCCATTGGTTCGCCGCTTCCTATTGCAATGCCCACAACCTCCCTCCCTCCCCTGAAGAATTTGCGTTCGGCCCCTTCCGAGGCCTTGATTCTCTGCTGGAATTCTTGGCCGGCCTCTCTACATCGGGTGTTATCCTCCTCATGGCCGGATGCGACCATATGGGTCCCCAGAAGGATTTGCCTTCAGTCTTGGATGCCCTCTCACAGAAGCTCGGCCATGCATTCACCTTGGGTTCGCTTGAAGATTACTTGCGGCTGTTGGGGGAAAGCCAAGAATTGGAGGTGATAAGAGGTGAACTTCGCACTCCCTTCTTCGCCCCCCTCCTACCAGGCGTCCTCTCCTCCCGCATCTACCTCAAGCAGATGAACCATCGGGCCTTTACTTTGCTCAATTTCTGCGCCGAACCCCTTGCTTCTTTTGCCGCCACTACAGGGGAGCCTTACCCTACAGGCTTCCTTAGACATGCCTGGAAGCTCCTACTAAAAAACCACTTCCACGATTCCATCTGCGGGACTTCGGTGGATGAAGTGCACCGGGAGATGGTAATAAGGTTTGCTCAAGCGGAGCAGGTAGCCCAAGAGCTTGCTTCCGAGTCTCTCCAGAAAATCGGCCAGAAAGTTGAGGGTGGGGAAGGGGTGAACATCTTAGCCTTTAACTTAACCTCATCCCAAAGGACGGACTTGGTGGAAGCGTGGGTTGAGCCGAGGCTTTCCCCTCCACAAGGTCGGGGGCAGGAGCCAGGGCCGGAGGATTTGGACCTTGACCGCTGCATTCTCCTTTCGCCAGAAGGCAAAGTTGTCCCCTTCAAGGTCGGGGAGAGGATTTTGGAAAGCAGGGACATCTTGGCTGGGGTGAAGCACGTAGAGAAAGTTAAAATCTCCTTCCTTGCTGAGGATTTGCCTCCCTGGGGCTACAAGCTCTACCGCCTTGTACCTGGAACTCCTGCCCCGTCGCCTGGGAAAAGCATCATCCTGGACCCCAGGACCATAGAGAACGAATTCCTCCGGGTTGAGGTCAATGGAGATGGGACTTTGACGGTCACCGACAAAGAAAGCGGCGCCGTTTACGAGAACATCGGTTACTTTGAGGACTCTGGGGATGCAGGCGATGAGTACAATTACGAGCCCCCGGAAAGCCAGGAGATTTTCACCACATTGAATCAAAAGGCCGAAATAGAGGTAGCTGAAGATTTCCAGGACTGGGCCACTCTGAGGATAAGGCACAACTTCCTCATCCCTCAGGGCTTAACCTTAGGCCGCAACAGCCGGAGTGCCCGGAAGGTGCGTTGCCCTTTGACCGTTTTGGTCACCCTCAAGCGAGGGGTGAAGAGGGTTGAATTCCGGACCATAGTGGAGAACAGAGCGCGCGACCACCGCCTTAGGGCCGTTTTCCCCACGGGAATCCCTTGCCACGAATCCATCGCCGAGAGCGCTTTTGCCCTTGTATCCCGCCCCACAAGCCTTCCAGAAGCCATAAGCCCGTTTGAATTACCAGTGAGCACTTACCCTCAGGAACGATTCTTACTGGTCCAAGGAAAGGACCGCGGGGTAGCAATCCTGAACAAAGGCTTGCCGGAGTATGAAGTCACCCCTGAAGGAGTAGTTTTCCTCACCCTCCTAAGGTGCGTGGGCTGGCTTTCAAGGGATGATTTGCGTTCCAGGCTTGGCCATGCTGGCCCTCCCTATGAGGTTCCGGAGGCCCAATGCTTAGGCGTGCACGTCTTTGAGTATGCCTTTGTGCCCTACTCTGGCCCTTGGCATGAAGCTTCCCCCTGGCTTGAAGCCGAAGCATTCACTCGGCCAATTTTAGCGGCGAGGGTTCAGGCTTCCGGAAAATTGCCCCATTCCATGAGCTTCTTTCAAGTAAGCCCTCCGCAGCTGGTGGTAAGCGCCATAAAGGCTGCTGAGGATGGGGAAGGAATAGTAGTGCGGCTCTGGAACGCAGGCCAGGAAGAAGTTCTGGGCAGCATCATCTTCTGGTGTGAAGTTGAACGAGCATGGGAGACAAACCTCCTTGAGGAGCCTTTAAACGCTCTTAAAGTGGAGGACAAAAAGGTCATCTTCCAGGCCAAGGGATGCGAAATTAAGACATTGAAGATTTTGAACCGCAAAGCTTTTTAATTACCCTGAGCTCCTTATGCCTTAGCTAAAAACCAACCTCTCTTTTGCCAAAGCTTACCCATTTATGGTATACTTCGGCCGAACTGAGGATGGGGGGAATTTTATGGAGAAGATTGAAGAGCTTTTCCCCAAAGTGGAAGAGGCTCTGCGGAAGCTCTACTCAAAACTTGCACGGGGAGAACTGCCCCCACAAGAAGCCGCTTATACCCTGAGGAAAGCACTTATGCTCTTGGAATCATCGGCCCAGAAGAAGGTAAACCCTTTAGAGATAAACTCCGTTTTAGACCTGGCAGAGAGGGAGCGAGAGATAACCACTAAGCTTTTGGTAGGGCTGGGAGAAAGCTTAACCCAAGCGGAAGGGCCAGAACTTCGGAAAAAGCTGCAGGAAGAGCTTAGAAGAATCACCCTATGGTTTCAGCCCGCCGACGATTTCATAAGGATGGGCATGGCCGAAGGGCTCAGATTTTTCGCCCGCAAAGCTTTTGAAGGCCTTCCGGTCCAAATTGAACTGAACATAGAAAGCTTACCCGATAGGCTACCTGACCTCCTGGCTTTGTTCCTCTTCCGCATCTTCCAGGGAGCGCTCCTCTACGCCTACCAATCGGCTCAGGCAAAGAAAATAGAGCTTTCCCTCCAGAGAGAGAAGGACTTAATCCTTCTCAATCTCCAGCACGATGGATTGGCCTTTGACGAGCAGAAAGCCGAAATGCTCTCCACCCTCCTCCCTCTTTACACACGGGTCCGTGCCCTTGGGGGGGATTTGAAAATTCAGGAGTGCTTCCTTCATATCACTGTCCCCTTCGCCATTTAAATTTTGGAGGAAGGGGTGATAAAAGTCCTCTTAGTGGATGACCATCCGATATATCGGCAAGGCCTCAAGCACATCTTGGAACTGAACAAAAACATAGAGGTGGTAGGTGAAGCTTCCAACGGGAAAGAAGCGCTGGAAATGGCCAGGAAGCTTTCGCCAGATGTAGCCATTGTGGATATAAACTTGCCGATAATGGATGGCCTGCAGCTCACCCGTTACCTCAAAATTCACTGCCCGAACACGGCCGTTATCCTCATAACTGGTTTTGATGCAGAGTACCAACTTTTCCACGCCCTAAAAGCTGGAGCCGCTGCTTATTTCTCCAAAGATGTTGAGCCCGAAAAGCTTCTAAAAGCAGTAGAAATGGTAGCCCAAGGGTACTACTTAATCGGGGAAGAGGTCCTTAAGGAGCCAGCAGTAGCCCGCTGGCTCATCGGCGAGTTTGAAAGGCTTGCGGTTGAGCTTGGGGGAGAGCCTGGAGACCTCTTCAAGCCCCTTTCGGCCAGGGAGTTGGAAATACTCAGGCTCATAGCCAAAGGCTATTCCAACAAGCAAATAGCCCACCACTTAGGGATAAAGGAGCAAACGGTGAAGAATCACCTGACCTCAATACTCCGAAAACTGGCTGTCAATGACCGAACCCAAGCAGTCCTTTACGCTGTAAGGCGAGGATGGATAAGGCTTGAAGAACTGGGAGGCGAAGATGGAAGAGCTCCAGCAATTCCTAAGGGAATGCGCTGAAGAATACCGAAAGGTCCTTCAAGAGCTAAAGGAAAGCGAGGACCTGCTGCGCCAAGCCCGTGCGGAATTAGAAAAGCTCACAGCCCAGAGCGCCCAAGCAGCCGTTACAATTCGGCAGATTGAGGCGAACATTGACCGCTACCAGGCCAGGGAAGTGCAAAAGGCCTACAAACAAGCCCAATCGCTCCAAGTCCAACTCTTGACCTTGAGGGAAAGGATTGGGCAAATAGAAGGGCAATACAAAGCTTTAGAACGCTACGCTCACCACTTGCGCCGCCTATTAGACTTAGGGGAAAGGATGGAAAAAGCCCCGCCTCCGGAAAGGGAAACACTAATACCGAGCGAACTTGTCCTACGGATTGTTGAAGCCAGAGAGCAGGAAAAGAGGGAGCTGGCTCGCCAGATGCACGATGGCCCAGCCCAGGCCCTCACGAACCTCATCCTACAAGCGGAAATATGCGAGAGGCTCTTCTCCCGTGACAGGGTCAAGGCCCAAGAAGAACTGGCTAACCTCAAGAAAGCAGCCAGCGAAACATTCCAACAAATCCGCAACTTCATCTTCAACCTGCACCCCATGATGTTAGATGACTTAGGCTTTATCCCAACCCTCCGGCTTTACCTCCAGGAGTTTGAAAGCAAGACCGGCATAAAGACCATTTTCAACCTGACTGGTCAAGAGAAGCGGCTTCCTTCTCGTGCGGAGATAGTCCTCTTCAGAGCCATACAGGAACTTTTGGACAATGTCCACAGACATTCCCGAGCCTCCCAGGTTCAAGTCTCAATAGACATCACCGGTAAAAGGGTTAAAGCTACGGTGGAAGACAATGGAGTTGGCTTTGACGTAGAAGCTGTTCTGCCTTCCGGGGCATTAGGCATAAGCGGAGTGCGGGAGAACATTGAAGCTCTCGGTGGGGAAATGAGTGTGGAAAGCTCTATCGGAAGGGGCACAAGAGTTACCATTGATGTACCAATCCCTGAGAAATGAATCCAAAAGCTGAAGGAGGGAAAAATGCCAGCCTTAGCTTACCACATCAAAGATATTTCCCTCGCTCCTGAAGGGAAAAAGAAAACAGAATGGGCAGCCCAAGAAATGCCCGTACTTAAACTCATAAGGGAGCGCTTCGCCAAAGAAAAACCGCTTCAAGGCATCCGAATCTCCGCATGCCTGCATATAACCAGCGAAACCGCTAATTTAGCCCTCACCCTCAAAGCCGGCGGGGCGGACTTGGTCCTTTGCGCTTCAAACCCCCTTTCCACCCAAGATGAAGTGGCTGCTTACCTTGTGGAAGAAGGCATACCTGTCTTTGCCATAAGGGGCGAGGACAGGGAAACTTACTACCGCCATATCCATGCTGCCCTTGAACATCGCCCTAACATAACGATTGACGATGGTGCGGACCTTGTCTCAACCCTTCACAAGGAACGGACCGAACTACTGGAAGGGGTGATAGGGGGAACGGAAGAGACGACTACAGGGGTGATAAGGCTTAGAGCTATGGCCAAGGATGGAGCCCTCCGCTACCCGATAATTGCCGTGAACGATGCCATGACCAAATACCTCTTTGACAACCGCTATGGCACAGGCCAATCAACCATTGATGGAATCCTTAGGGCCACTAATGTCCTTCTGGCAGGGAAAACATTCGTGGTGGCCGGGTACGGATGGTGCAGCCGTGGTATCGCCATGAGAGCCAGAGGCATGGGAGCTAACGTGATTGTGACCGAGGTCAATCCGCTCCGTGCCCTTGAAGCCCTAATGGATGGATACAGGGTAATGCCCATGCGGGAAGCAGCCAAAATTGGCGATATCTTTGTTACCTCTACTGGGGACATAAACGTAATAGACCGGGAACACTTCCTGGTGATGAAGGATGGTGCGATATTGGCTAACTCCGGTCACTTCAACGTGGAGATAAACATCCCCGCCCTTGAAGAATTAGCGGTTGAGAAAATCCGCATCCGTCCGAACGTTGACCAATACATCCTGCCTGATGGCCGGCGCATAAACCTCTTAGCTGAGGGTAGGCTTGTGAACTTAGCTGCCGCCGAAGGCCACCCCAGCGCCGTTATGGATATGAGCTTCAGCAATCAGGCCTTAAGCGTGGCCTACTTAGTCAAAAATGGCCGGTCCTTAGAAAAGAAGGTCTACCCTGTGCCCAAAGAGATTGACGAAGAAGTAGCTCGCTTGAAACTAAAATCACTCGGGGTTGAGATTGACGTCCTCACTCCGGAGCAAGAGAGGTACTTGAGTTCCTGGGAAGAAGGGACATGAAAGCCTT
>CAYOIS010000105.1:0-7223 GCA_964404055.1 uncultured Anaerolineae bacterium
TTGGCCAAAGGCCCAAAGATGCTGACTCCTCTCGGGATGGACAGCCGGAGGAAGAGGCCCGACGAAATTGGGACATACCCGTTCACATTAACCATAAGGCTATGCCGAAAACCACAGCCCCAAAGCTCTGGTTAACCTTCTTAGCAAAAGTTTCAAAAAGGCTGATTTCCAATCAGCGTAAATGCTCCCCCGACGGGGCTAAGTTCGTAGATTTCTGGGGCAAAACCGAAGCGGTTTAGGTAGGCCTCAGTTAGCTTCTCCCGCAAAGCAGGAACTGCCCTTTCTTCTGCCAAATTCACCGTGCACCCACCAAAACCGGCCCCTGTAAGTCTGGAGCCATATACTCCCTCGCAAGCCATGGCTGTTTCCACTAGGAAATCCAACTCGGGCGAGCTTACTTCATAAAGTTCCCGCAGGCTCCAGTGGGAAAGGGCCATGAGCTGGCCAAAGCTTTCCAAATCCCCCCTTTCCAAGGCCTCTTTGGCTTTTAATACCCTGGCATTTTCCTCCACTACATGCTTTGCCCGGCTTCTTATGGGCTCAGGCAAAAGCTCCTCCCACCCAGGCATATCCTCGGGCCTAACATCTCGCAGGAAACGAACTTGAGGCCAACGGGTCTGGAGGATAGCGACCGCTTCCTCGCATTGCCTCCTCCTCAGGTTATACTCGGAGCTGGCCAGTTCCCTCCGAACCCGAGTATCAGCTACCACTATGGATATGCCAGCTGGGATAGGGACGTAGTGGTATTCCAAGGTAAGGCAGTCCAAGAAAATGGCATGGCCTTCCCGAGCCAAGAGCGATGTCCATTGGTCCATTATTCCGCAACGCATCCCAACAAATTCGTTCTCCGCACGCTGGCATAGAAGGGCAAGCTTCTCCCTCTCAGGTTCTACCCCAGCCAAGGCCAGGAAAGCCAGAGCTGTGGCTACTTCCACTGCCGCTGAAGAGCTCATCCCCGCCCCAATGGGAACATCGCCACCGATGACGGCCTTTATGCCCGGAATTTTGAAGCCCTCTTGCAGAAGAACCCACGCCACTCCTTGGACGTAATTGCTCCAGGGTTTAACGGGGTTAAAAGTAATGCCATCTAAAGGGAAAGAGGCTTCATCCTGAAAATTGACAGCGTAGAAAGTGGCCTCAGGCACAGAGTTACGAGAAGCCGCTACCCAGACGTAACGGTTAACTGCCACAGGGAGAACGAAGCCTCCGTTGTAGTCGGTGTGCTCGCCTATTAGGTTTACCCGGCCGGGGGCGAATGCTACAACTTCTGGCCTTTCACCCCAGCGCTTAATGAATTCCTGCTCCGCTAAAATCGCCATAGGCTAACTTGAGCTTATGCCAGTGATTTTCCCTTGTTTTATGTAAACCCTTGGGATGCGGGAAGTCAATGATGCCACCACTTCGTAGTTTATAGTTTCAACCCAGCGGGCCACTTCTTCCGCCCCTATTCTTTCCCCACCCTGCTCCCCTATAAGGACGACCTCATCCTCCACGGCAACCCCGTCCACTTCGCTGACATCCACTACGAATTGGTCCATGCAAATCCTTCCCACAATCGGCACCCTTACACCTCTTATCAAGACAAAACCTCGGTTAGAAGCAAGCCGGTGGTAGCCATCACCATAGCCCACAGGAACCAGAGCAACCTTAGTAGGCCGAGAGGTAACATAAGTGCGCCCGTAGCTTATGGGAAAACCGGGGGGAAGAGTCCTTACTCTGGCCACACGGCTCTTGAGCGACAAGGCCGGAGTTAAGGGAAAAGGTGGTTCAACTTCTTGCGATGGGCGCAACCCATAGATGATTATCCCCACCCGGACAGCTTGCAAGTGCATTTGAGGGAAACGAATTGTGGCTGCGCTGTTGCAAGCGTGCTTTAAGGGGAAATGAAAGCCAGCCCTTTCCAACCTCTCAGCCACATCCATAAAGGTTTCAAACTGCTTGAATGTATAAAGGGTAGAATCTTGGCTGGTTTCGTCAGCTACGGAGAAATGGGTATAGAGGCCTTCAAGTGCCAAGCCGGGAAGCGAAGCTACCTCTTTCACGAACCCTTCCACTTCTTCTGGCAACAGGCCAAAGCGTCCCATCCCTGTATCAACTTTGATGTGGACAGGCAGCCTTTTCCCAGCTTTGGTGGCTTCGTGGGAGAAAGCTTTGGCTTGCTCTAAGGTTATGAGGGTAGGAGTAAGGTCGTGTTGAACGGCGAGGGGCACTTCGGCTAAGGAGATATAATTCATGACCAAAATTGGGGCTTTTATCCCAGCTTGGCGGAGCTTAATCCCTTCAATTACCCTGGCTACTGCTAATCTGGAAGCACCGGCTTCCAGTACAACCTGGGCTACAGGAATAACTCCATGACCATAAGCGTTGGCCTTTACTACAGCGATGAGCTCAACTTTATCGCCTATGAAAGCCTTGATGTTCTTTACATTGGCTTCAATGGCATCAAGGTTGATTTCAGCCCAAGAAGGAAAGGAGATTTCCCCCTTGGCCATTTAGCCTCCAAGGTAAGCTTTCTTGACCTCGGGGTTATTGGCTAATTCCTCGCAAGGCCCTGAAAGGACAATCGTGCCAGTCTCTAATACGTAACCTCTATGGGCAAGCCGCAGGGCTTGGCGAGCGTTCTGCTCTACCAAGAGGATTGTAGTGCCTTGAGCGTTTATTTCCCTTAGGACATTGAAAATCTCTCGGACCAAAACTGGGGCAAGGCCCATGGATGGCTCATCAAGAAGCATTAAGCGGCCGCGGCTCATTAAAGCCCTGCCGACCGCCAGCATCTGCTGCTCCCCTCCCGATAGGGTCCCAGCCAGCTGGTTCTTCCTCTCAGCGAGACGAGGGAAGAGGGCAAAAACCCGTTCATAGTCCCTCTTTACCTCCTTGTGATCCTTCCTGGCCCATGTAGCCAGCTTGAGGTTTTCCATAACCGTAAGGTTGGCGAAAATCCCTCTCCCTTCCGGGACATGCGATATTCCCATCTCCACCACTTTATGCGGGGGAACATTCTTAAGATCTACCCCGTCAAAAATAATCCTCCCCTCGTAAGGGACGAGGCGGGATATTGCTCTCAAGGTTGTGGATTTCCCAGCCCCGTTAGCTCCGATAAGGGTCACAATTTCCCCTTCCCTGACCTCAAAGGAAATGCCCTTGAGGGCCTTAATCGCCCCGTAAGATACGTGCAAGTCCTCCACCTTAAGCAAGACATCCCCTTTCATACCGCTGCCTCCTCCCCAAGATAGGCCTCAATAACCCTGGGGTTGTTCTGGATTTCAGCTGGAGGCCCCTCGGCTATGGTTTCCCCAAAGTCCAACACCTTTATCCTTTCGCAAATCCCCATGACTACTTTCATCTGGTGCTCTATGAGGATTATGGTAAGGCCGAACTCCCGACGGATCCACTGGATAAGCTCCATAAGCTCTGAGATTTCAGCCGGGTTCATCCCTGCCGCCGGTTCATCCAAAAGGAGTAGGCGGGGTTCACTGGCCAAAGCTCTAGCTATCTCCAGCCTCTTTTGCAATCCGTATGGAAGGCCCGAAGCTATCCAATCGGCCTTATCGGCCAGGCCCATTATCTCCAAAAGCTCCATGCACTTGAGCCGCGTTTCCCTCTCGCTTTCCTTTACCCTTCTGCCAATCTTAAACATTGCTTCTACAGGCGAATATTTAAGCCTTGAGAACCTGGCAATGCGCACGTTGTCCAAGACCGTAAGGTTCTTGAAGAGGCGAAGGGTCTGGAAGGTGCGAGCTATTCCTAAGGATATGATTTGCTCTGGCCGCTTCCCCACCAAGTTGTGCCCGTTGAAAATTATTTCCCCAGCAGTCGGCCGGTAAACCCCGGTTATGAGGTTGAAGACTGTGGTCTTGCCAGCACCGTTCGGCCCTATTATCCCTATGAGCTCGCCCTCTTCCAGGTCTAAGTTGAAATCATACACTGCTCGCAGACCACCAAAGTAATGGGTAAGGCCTCTTATCTTGAGGATAGGCATCTTCTCCCCTCACTTCTCAGGATTTAGAGGATTTGTTTTAACGGAAGCAAGCTTGGGCAAGACGAAGAGCTCTCTCTCCTTGCGCCAAGATTCTGCCCTCTCCTCTGGAGGCATGAGGAACTTCCACTCCCTCATACCCATGATGCCGTGCGGCCTGAAAATCATAAGGAAGACCAGGAGGAGTGGGCCAATGACCCAACGCCAAACTTGGAGAGGCCTCAGAAGCTCCAAAAGGACGGTGTAAACAGTAGCTCCAAGGATTGAACCGCCTATGCTTCCTATTCCCCCAAGGTACACCATCACCAGGATATCGGTGGACTTAAGGATGCTGAAAGCCCTAGGGTTGATGAAAACAAGGACGTGGGCATAAAGACCGCCCGCAATCCCCGCAAAGAAGGAAGCAATCACGAATGTGACAATTTTGACCGTACGGGTATCAACGCTCACCAAGGAAGCCGCTATCTCATCCTCGCGGATGGAAAGAGCTCCTCTCCCATAGTTAGAGTAGACGAGGTTACGGATAAGCCAAATGGTTATTATCACCCAGACGTAAACCCAAGCTAAGGAAGTCAGCTTGGGCATCCCCATGAAACCCCTTGGCCCCCCTATCGCTTCTATGTTCTCCAAAACACTCTTCACTATCATGTTCCAAGAAAGGGTGACTATGGCCAAGTAGTCCCCCCTTGTCCGGAAAGAGGGGAAAGCAATTATCAAGCCTGTAAGCCCTGCTGTTAATCCTCCGATGATTAGGGCTAAGGGGAAAAGGTAAGGGATATATTGCGAAAGTCCAAGCTTGGGGAATACCCAAACCGTAAGGATGGAGGAAACATAGGCTCCCACAGCCATGAAGCCTGCATGGCCAACCGAAAATTCCCCCATGTAGCCGTTAACCAGGTTCAAGCTTAGGGTGAGGATGATGTTTATACCCACGTAGATTAATACCTGCTGCCAGTAGAGGTTGATGATTCCCAACTTTGGGAAGAAGATGGAAGCAAGGAAAAAGAAGACCAAAAGCCCTGGAACGGTGGCTTTCTTTACAGGCTCAGGCCATGAGGAGTAGAAAGCATCCCAGCGTTCCTTAAAAGCGGAAATCAAGCTCTTGACTTTGCTCATGAGAATACCTCACACCTTCATAGTCACGGGCCGGCCAAGAAGCCCATAAGGCCGGAAGATTAACAGCAGAAGGAGCAAGGAGAAAGCTACGAAGTCCCTATACGTAGAGGAGGGCAAAATTACCGGGGTGAAGATTTCCACTAACCCCAGGAGATACCCTCCCAGCATTGCGCCGCGGATATTTCCTATACCCCCTATAACCGCCGAAATGAAAGCCCACCACCCTATCCTTATCCCCATGTATGGATCAATGGTGTAGACGAAGCCATACAACGTCCCGCCTATGGCCGCAATGGAAGCTCCAAGGGCAAACGTTATGGAAATTATCCGGTCCATCGGGACCCCCATTAGGGGAACAGTAAATTTATCCCAGGAGATGGCCCGCATCGCCATCCCAACCATAGTGCGTCGGACGATGGTATCCAAAAGGAACATGACAATTGCCGAAACAAAAATTATGATGAGCTGGATGTTGGAAGTAGCTATCCCCCAGATTGTAAAGCGGTGGACAGGGATTATGGGTGGGAGGAAGCGAGGATGGGGGCCTATGGTAGCAAGGGTAAAGTTTTCCAAGAAGAGGCCAACCCCAAGCGCTGTAATTACCGCTGAAACCCTGGGGGCTTTCCGCAATGGCCTGTAGGCAAAACGCTCAATAATTACAGCCAGAAAAGCGGTAAAGAACATAGAAGCCAACATTGTCAGGAGGAAAGTGATAATGCCGGGCAATTTGAAAGCATAAGCCATCAGAGCCGAGCCGACAAAGAAAGCCACATAAGTGCTAACCATGAAGATATCGCCATGGGCGAAGTTTATGAGGGTGATGATCCCGTAGACCATTGAGTAGCCCAGAGCAATGAGGGCGTAAACACTTCCTAACTGCAAAGCATTAAGGATTTGCTGAAAGAAAGTCTGCATAAGCCCTCCATCAGAAAAGTGGGGGTAGGCTTTCCGCCCACCCCCACCTTGGATTTAATCAATCTCCATATTACGGCTTGGCTGTGGTGTAATAGGTGAACTTCTTCCCCGGAACATCCACCTTGAGGACCACGGCGCTCTTAACGGGGTCACCGGTGCCCCTGTACTCCAAGACGCCCGTCACCCCCTCGTAGCGGGTGATTTTACGGAGGGCCTCCACCACTGCCTCGCGGTCAATCTTCCCAGCCTGCTTTATAGCTGTAACCGCAATGCCGAAAGCGTCGTAGGTGAGGGCAGCCACGTCATCGGGCGTCTTCCCATATTTTGCCTCGTAAGCCTTTATGAAGGCTTGGGCCTGTGGAGTAGCGATGTCCGGGGCATAGTGAGTTGTGAAGTACAGGCCATCACAATCCATGCCGCAGAGGTCAATTAGCTCCAAGTTACCCCAGGAGTCGCTCCCGAAGATTATACCCTTGAAGCCAAGCTTCCTGGCCTGCTGGACCTGCAAGGGCACTTCGGAGTAATAGTTGGGGAGGAAGAGGCCATCGGCCCCCGAGGCTATGATCTTGGTCAACTGAGCTGAGAAGTCCTTATCGCCTGTGGTGTAGGTTTCATAAGCGACTACAGGGTAACCGAGCTCCTCCACGGTCTTCTTGAAGACCTCAGCGATGCCCTTGTTGTATTCGGAGGCCACGTCAAAAAGGACAGCAGGCTTCTTTACACCAAGCTCCACCCCGAGCTTAGCAGCCACAACGCCCTGGAAGTCATCAATGAAGCAAGCCCTGAACACGTATTTCTTGGGTTTGCCTGTTTTGGCATCAATAGTGGTCTTGGGGTTAGTAGACCAGGGGCTTATCATAGGCATCTTGTTAGCTTCGGCGACTTCAGCCGCAGGTATGGCGTTACGGCTTGCGTTGGGACCTATCATCAGGAGAACGCCTGCGGTGTGGAGCTTAAGAGCTGCAGCCGCCGCAGATTCAGCCTTGTCCTCGTTGTCTTCTATGATGAGCTGGATGGTATATTTGCGGCCTCCTACCTCTATGCCCCCAGCCTTGTTCACTTCTTCTACAAAGAGTTCAGCCGCATTCTTGCAGGACTGGCCCACCACCGGTATTCCACCGGTGAGCTCAGCATTGAGCCCTATCTTTATGACGCCAGGCTTAGGGGCGCACGATGCGGCTACTAAGCTGAGAGCCACGATTATACCCACAAGTAA
>CAYOIS010000106.1:0-7217 GCA_964404055.1 uncultured Anaerolineae bacterium
GTGGAGGCTTCAGTTATCTGGATTGATTACCTGAAAATCACCTGGCAACGTAAGGCTAAGGTTGACGGAAGTGAATGGGAAGCTGTGGGGCAGAGTTTAAAGGTTGAAGAGGTTCCACCTGGTGCCTACGTTTTTGACATAACCAATCCCTACCACCCTCAAGGTTGCCCTATCTCACCTGATGGCATCATACCTACTTCTCCTGGACACCGCTACTGGATAGGAATCCCTTGGAGTGCCCCAGTTCCGGGGAAGATAAGGCCAGCAAAATCCCTCAACTTAGAAGAATTTTCGGGCGTTGAATATCTGGCTATTGCTCCCCCCGAGCTTCACAAAGCCCTTCTACCCTTGCTGGAGTACCGCCGAAAGGAAGGGCTAAAGGTCGGCCTGGCCGATCCTCAGGCCATCTACGATTCCTTGGGCGATGGAATGCCTTCCCCGGAAGCGATCCGCAATTTCGTACGGAGCCTTCCATCCCTGCGCTACTTGTTACTTGTGGGTGATGCCTCTTCTGAGCCTGGAGGTTCTAACGTCGTAACCCCCTTCATTCGCACTTCAGTCCTTGGCGAGACCCCTGCTGATATCCTCTTGGGGAAGGAGCAATCAGGCAGTGTAAAGGTTGCCGTAGGCCGTTTCCCAGCTTCCTCCCCCGAAAGCCTTGCAGTTATGGTGGACAAAACTATGCGTTGGGAGAAAAGGCTAAATGAGCCGACAACTCTGCTGCTTTGGGATGATGAGCCTGAATTCCAAAGTGCAGCGAAAGAAGTAGCTCGTTTGCTTGAGCCTTCCAGCCTTCCCATCCGGCTGGCTGAGACCCGAGCTCAGGCTTTGGAAGCTCTCAGCAGCGGACCAGTGTGGCTCAATTACTTTGGGCATGGAAGTTTGACTGGATTTGGGGATGAAGGTATACTTGAGGCTAAGGACGGCTCAAAGTGGCCTGAGCCGGCTTTAGTAACCGCTTGGACTTGCCTTGTAGCTCATTTTATACATCCGAGGCAGGAATCAATGGCTGAGTCATGGCTTCGTTCGCCTGGCGGTGCGGTCGCTTTCCTCGGCCCTGTAGGGGAGACGCCTTTAGCGGCGCAAATGCCCTTTGCTTTGGCCTTTTATGCGGCAATTTTAGAGGGGAAGCGCCTTGGGGATGCTTGGCTTGAAGCTTTGAAGGCCGGCAATTCCCAAGATGTGGCTTTCGGTTACGTTCTGCTGGGGGATCCAGCTTTGAAGGTAGTGAAATGATAGATTTGCGGATGGTTGCCAGTGGGGCTTTATGGATTTTGGGGCTGGCGGTGGTTCTGGCCGCTCTAAGCTGGGGGAATTGGGAAGCGAAGGTCTCCCACTCCCGCTGGCGTGAGACCTTAGCCCGCCCTCACCTCCAATGCGCCCTCAGCGCAGGTTTTGCTCTTTTCTGTGCTGGCCTTGCCTTGGGAGCCAATCGCTGGTGGGAGAGAGTGTTTTGGGGAGTGCTCGGAGCTTTCTGGCTTGTTCAGATGGCTTGGAGTATCAAGCAGAAGGGGTAAATTCCGTGCAATCCGAAAAGGTTAAAATTTTCCTCCGATTGTTTTTGGGCCTAACAGTGGCTGTCCTTTCAATCTGGTTGCTCGCCAGGGATTTGGATTGGTTCAATGTATTAAGGGCCTTAACTGAAGCTAATTACTGTTGGGTTGTAGTGGGGGTGGTAGCTATAGTGGCCACTTTCTTTACCCGCGCTTTGCGTTGGAAAGCTCTCCTCTGGAATTCCCATTTACCCCTTCGCCCCGCCATCACAGCCATTTTAGTGGGGCAAGTAGTAAATTTGGCTCTCCCAATGCGCAGCGGCGACATCCTACGTGCTATCTGGATTGCCCCTGAGAGCGAACTCAGCACTGCGGAAGCTTTAGGAAGTATTGCCATAGAGAAAATATGGGACCTTCTGGCCCTTTTGGTTTGCGGTTTAGCCATACTCATCCTCATGCCCATTCCCGAATGGTTCATCCGTTCTACTTGGACTACAGCTTTCATCTTTCCGCTTTTGCTAATAGCGGTTTGGTGTGCCCTTCGCTGGCAAAATATTTTGTTCCGGTGGATTGGTCGGATTTTAGCCTTAGCCCCCCTTGGGTGGGATAAGGCATTGCTTTCCTTCTTGAGCAAGTTGGCTAATGGTTTGGAAGCGATCCGCCGGCCGGAGACCTATTTCGGTGTCTTACTATGGACAGGGTTGACTTGGCTTTCAGGGGGCGTGGCCAACTGGGCAGTTCTGGCAGCTTTCGGGGTCCCATCGTTAAAGGCCGCCCTTTTCCTCCTTGCTACTCTGATGGCAGGAGGGACGGTGCCTGTCCCCGGTAGGCTTGGGATTTTTGAAGGCATATGCGTAGTTTCCCTTGCCCTCTTCGGAGTGCCTCGTGACTTAGCTTTGGCCGTGGGCTTAGTACTCCACTTAGTAGTTATGGCCCCACCTCTCGTAGCTGCCGGGCTTTTGAGCTTTTGGCCTCAATGGAGGAAAATTAATGCCAGAACTTAAATGCTCAATTATAATTCCCGCTTATCAAGCGGCCTCGGAAATAGAAGCTTGCGTTCGTGCCCTGAATTCCCAAACAATTCCGAGGAGCTGGTATGAGATAATTGTCGTGGATGATGGCTCAACGGATGGGACGGCAGCATCAGCCGAAAGAGCTGGTGCGGATCTGGTGTTAAGGATTCCGCACGGAGGGCCTGCCGCTGCGCGCAACGCTGGCCTGGAAGCGGCTAAAGGGGAAATAGTGCTTTTTACTGATGCCGATTGCGAACCGTTTGAGGATTGGGTAGAAAAGATGCTTGCTCCTTTCACCGACCCCGAAGTTTCCGGGGCCAAAGGAGCTTATCGTACCCGCCAGCGAGCCCTTATTGCCCGTTTAGTGCAATTGGAGTACGAATTCCGCTATGAGCGGATGGCCCGCCTCCCACGGATTGACTTTATTGACACTTATTCCGCCGCATACCGGCGTGCCATCCTCCTAAAAGCAGGGGGGTTTGACCCTTCTTTCCCCATCCCATCAGCTGAAGATGTAGATCTATCCTTTCGGTTAGCCAGGGCTGGCTATAAACTGGTTTTCGTCCCCGATGCTTGGGTGTTGCACAATCATCCAGACAATTTGAAGGCTTATTTGCTGCGGAAAGCCCGCTATGGCTTTTGGCGGGCCCTCCTATACTTGCGCCACCCCGATAAAATCCGAGGGGATACACATACCGACCCAGGCCTCAAACTCCAGTTTGCCCTTATGGGGTTAGCCATCCTTAACTTTCCTTGCGCTTTGCTTTGGTGGCCATTAGCTTTAGTGGAAGCAGGCATTATGCTGGGATTTCTGCTTACTACGCTGCCTTTTGCTCGCTGGGCTTGGAAGCGTGACCGCATGGTCGCAATTGCGTGGCCTTGGGTCACTGCAATTCGCGTGCTTATACAAGGAGCGGGGCTAGCGTTTGGCTTGCTTTACCATAGCTTTTTAGCACCCTTAAAGGCCAAAATGGTGGGTGTAAAAATTTGGGGTATAATTAAACCAAGGAAATGGTGATGGCGGTAAGGCAATTGGAAATTCCTGCAGTCTTGCGGCGAGCTTGGGGTGACGAAGTAGCAGATGCTTTCGCTGTTTGGTTTGTAAGCGTCTTGGAGGAGAGGGCAATTTCTCGTGATGAATACCGTCAAATCCTCTCCCGCTTGGACATCCTTAAGCATGACATAGCCGACCTCAAGGCCGACTTCCAGGAATTGCGGAGGGAGATAAGCGAACTGCACAAGGAAATGAACGAACGCTTTGACCGGATGTATCACCAGATGGTAATGCAGACCCGTTGGTTCATAGGTGCGCTTGTTGTTATCGGAACAGTGATTAGCATCCTCTTAGCTGTGGCTCAATTTGTCCGGTAAATTTGTTTTCGCTTTCTTTACTGCTTCCATTTTGCTCATAATTTACCTTTCCACTATGCCTCCTTCCCTCACCTGGGCCCACTGGGGAGCTGATGGGGGTGACTTGGCAGTGGCTGTAGTGCGAGAGAGGCTTCCTCATCCCCCAGGCTTTCCCGCTTACCTCTTGCTTGGCAAACTCTTTGCTTCCCTCCCCTGGGGAGAACCCGCCTGGAGGCTTAACTTAATGTCAGCTGTGATGGGTGCCGGAGCAGGGGCTATTTGCACGTTGATTGGGCAGGGAGAAATGGCCTTCTTATCGGGCCTCTCTTTAGGCTTGGCCCCCCTCTTTTGGTCCCAAGCCATTGTCACCGAAGTATACGCCCCCGCAGCCTTTTTCTCCTCACTCCTCCTTTTCCTTACCCTGCTTAAAGCTCCAGCTTGGCTTTTGGGGGGTCTATGGGGCCTTGGGGTTGGGCTTCATCCTTCCTTAATTCTCTTCGCACCAGTGGTAGGTTTGGCCCTTTCCCAGCGCAGAGGGATTATTCAGGCAATTGTCTCTTTTTCTTTGGTGAGCGGTTTGCTTTATGGCCCCTTCATCTTAGCCCAGCAAGCCAATCTTAGCC
Organism: uncultured Anaerolineae bacterium; assembly: GCA_964404055.1. Lineage (GTDB taxonomy): Bacteria > Chloroflexota > Anaerolineae > SpSt-600 > SpSt-600 > SpSt-600. The sequence goes on from CAYOIS010000106.1 coordinate 4,480, forward strand.
CCTGGGCCGACCTTTCCACCCTATCAGGCTGGTGGAGTTACGTAAGTGCTCGCCTCTACCATGGCTACTTCTTCTCCCTGCCTTTGGCTTTCTGGCCGAAGCGCCTCTTGGCTTGGGCGGGGTTAGTATCCCGCCAGTTCACCCCTGTAGGTGCCCTCTTAGCCTTATGGGGCTTGCTGGGCCTTTGGCGCCAATCCCGACCCTTGGCTCTGGCCACAGCTTCAGCTTTTGGGGCCTTTAGCCTTCTGGCCATCGGCTACAATACCCCTGACTCATCCGTTTACTTGGTCCCGGCCTTGCCTCTGGCCGCTTTCTGGCTGAGTTTAGGCCTCTCGGAGCTCGGCCTCAAAATGGGAAGATGGCGATGGTTGCTCACAGCAATACCTCTTATCCAAGCCATCCTCTTTTGGGGAAGCATTTCCCTCAGCAATGACCTTACGGCAATGGGATGGGCCGAAAGCGTGCTGGATAAAGCCCCTCCCAATGCCATCCTCCTCACCTCTGCCGATCCCCATACCTTCACCCTCTGGTATGCTCAGGAAGTGCTGGGGAAAAGGCCCGACCTCAAAGTTGTGGACAAAGACTTGTGGTGGCATGAGCCTTATCGTAAAATGGTCTTAAAAGAGTTGGGCTTTGAGGAAGGGGGGCTGAGCCTTGAAGAGCTCTTAGCTAAAACTGGCAGGCCAATATTGGAGGTAAAATGAGCTGGCTCAGGCGCTTTGGCTTGCTCTTGATATTCATCGGCATACTTACGGTAAGTGTTTGGGGCTTTAAACTTGGCCTCTTGGCGCGAGATGTTTACATAAACCTTAAAACCCTGCAAACTTTAGCTTTGAACCCTGATTTGAGCCGGCTGGGTGAAGGCTGTAAGGCGATTGAACTTCTGGCTCAAGATTTAGTGGCGATAGAACGAGAGGGGGGATTCCTCTTGCGCTTAGCCCCCCTTGGGTGGTGGCTGCCGAAAGTGGGGGACGAATTGAAATCTTTGCCCTCGCTCTTTCAAATCGCCAAAGGGCTTAGCGAAGCAGGTGCCGAACTCTGTCGCCCCCTCCAGGGAGTGGAAAACCCTATTTCCCTCTTAACCTCACCCGATACCGACTGGGGAAAAGCCTTGGTTTCGGTCCAGAAAGCTCGGGAACTTTGGCCGCAGCTCCCCCTTTCTTTCCGCACAAAGTTCAAGATCGTGGAAAAAGCCCTCCCCTTGGCGGAAACGGGCCTTGGCCTTTTGAAGCTTGCCCCTGAGCTTCTGGGAGCCAATGGCCAGCGCGTATACCTGATCTTAGCCCAGAACGAGGATGAACTCCGCCCCACAGGCGGGTTCATAACAGGCGTTGGAGAGGTTAAAGTTGAAAGGGGGGAAATAACCGCTTTGGTCTTTCGGGATAGCTATGCTGTGGACGACTTTTCCCTCCCTTATCCCGACCCGCCCGAACCGCTGCGCCGCTACATGGGCATTGACCTCTGGGTCTTCAGGGACAGCAATTGGTCCCCCGATTTCCCAACTTCTGCCCGGAAAGCTATATCCCTTTACCGTCCCGGTTATCCAGTGGAGGTTGACGGCGTAATAGCTGTGGATCAGGAAGCGGTCCGCAGGATTGTGGAAGTATTGGGTCCTTTAAAGGTTGAGGGCGAAGAGGAGCCAATAACCGGCAAAAACCTGATTTCCTACATGCGTGAAGCCTGGGCCCCTGAGGAAGGGAAAATCACGAGAGAATGGTGGGTCAAGCGGAAAAACTTCATGGCCTCCTTAACACAAGCTGTCTTTAAAAGATTAAAGGATGGCGATATAGACTGGCTAAAGCTTGGCCGCACAATCCTGGACCTCCTTAAAGAAAAACACATCCTAATCTACCTTCAGGAACCTGAGGCTGCGTCTTTCCTATCCTCTCAAGGCTGGGATGGCTCCTTAAAGCCTTCCCAGAAAGATTTCCTGATGGTGATAGACTCTAACGTTGGCTACAACAAAGTTAACGCTCGCATTAAGCAGTCCATAACCTACGAATTGGACCTGGCGGTTTCTCCTCCACAAGCTACCTTAACCCTCATTTACACCCATACCGCTCCTGCTGGCTACCCATGCCAACCCGAAGTCCGCTACGACCCAGTGTACGAGAAGATGATGGAACGTTGTTACTGGGACTACTTAAGGATTTACATACCTTCCGGGAGCAAGCTTCTGGACGCTACTCGTATCCCCATCCCTGCTGAGTCCCTTTGGCGTCGGGAAAGCGAATCCGGCGATGTGGCATCATACCAAGCGGAAGAAGGCCCTTGGACCGTCCTGGCTGTATTAAGTCTAATTCCCCCTTCCCAGACACAGACCCGCTCTTTTACTTACCTCCTCCCTCCTCAAGTTCTCAATTGGGAAGGGGGGAAAGGCTTTTACCACTTGAGAGTTCAAAAGCAACCTGGGACTTTAGGCCACCCATTGACCATTAAAATCCGCTTACCTCCAGGCTCTGAGCTCCTGGAAGTCACCCCCGAACCTTCAGCTGTAGAAGGGGAGACAGTGCTTTTCATCACGACCTTGAAAGAAGACAGGGAAATTTCCCTCAGTTTTAGGAGGCAAAGATGAAAGAAAAAGCTCTTTGGATTTTAATTGGCATTTTGATAGCAGCCCTTGCCTTTCTTCCTACGATTTGGGCTGCCCCAAGTCAAAGCCCGGAGCGCCAAACCGTTCCCACCCGCACTTTCACCCCCACCCCTGCGCCGCCTACAAGCACCCCAACCCCTGCGCC
>CAYOIS010000107.1:0-7094 GCA_964404055.1 uncultured Anaerolineae bacterium
AAAAAACAAGGGGATTGGAAACATACTTATACCATTCTTGCCCTATGGCCTTTGAGGTGCTAAAATAAAGGTAGCGAATTAGCAAGGGGGTAACAATGCTAAAATTGTTGTTGCTAATTAGCTTTCATATTTTTTGGCTTTTTCAGCTTCCCCCTCCTCCCCCAACGCCTACCCTTACGCCTACCCCCACTATTGCTACACCTACTTTCACTCCTACCCCTACGCCAGTTTCCGTCCCTACTGCTACCCCTATGCCGGGGCCTCTGTGCCTTGCCGCAGTTGAAGGTAACGTTCAAGAGGCTCAAACAGGTGCACCAATTCAGGGAATTGTGGTAGAATTAAAGGGGGATGGATGGAAAGCTCAAACGGCTACCGGCTCTGATGGAGTATTTAGGTTTTACGGCCTCTGCTACGGCGTGGGAGAACTCGCTTTGCCCGGGTTTACAGTGGTGGAGGGGGAAACCAAAGTTTTTCTGGACGGCAAAAGCACTGTGAGGGTAAACCTAAAGGTTAAAAGCATGGGGCCGGTCTCAACGCCCACCCCTGGAAAAGCTCAGGTTTTACCTAGAACAGGAAATGCTTGGTGGACAATAGCTGTAGGCCTTGCCCTTGGGGTTCTGGCTATGGCCATAAACAGACTCCGTCACTTCGTCAGGAGGTCAAGCTAATGAGAGGAAGACTTTTGCTGATAATCGGAATACTCTTAGCCTTAGGCTCCGGTTGCCTGGTTTTCTTCCTAATGAGCCGGCAAGGTCAGCAGCCGGCCCAAGTCCAAACCCGCAAAGTTATTATAGCTGTCCAGGATATGCCTGCAGGCACACCTATCGTCCCCGATGCCGTTACTTTTATGGACAAGCCCATTAATGAAGTCCCAGCTGATGCTGTCACTTCCCCGGAAAAACTCAGGGGAAAAGTAGCGGCCGTGGACATTTACCGTGGGGATATCATAACCTTAGACATGCTCACTACTAAGGAAAAAATCCTCCAAGAAAAGCCAATATCCCTAATACCGCCGGGCAAAGTCGCCTTCACGATTAAGGTTGATGAACTTTCTTCTGTAGCTTACTCCATACAGCCTGGGGACTATGTAGATGTATTGGTCGGGCTTGACTTTGTAGATGTGCAGAGGGAAGCCCAGTGCCAGACCCCTTGCCCTGAAGGCTTCACCGGGGAGCAGATTCCAAGGCACGTTACTCAATTGACCATCCAGAATGCTCAAGTCCTGAACGTAGGCCTGAGGACTATAACAGCTACTTTAACAGAGGAAGGCACTCCTCCTGCCGAAGCCCAACAGGTCTATTACAACTACGTGACTTTGCTTCTTTCTCAACAGGACGCCCTCGTCCTCAAGTATCTAAGGGAGATTGGGGCCATTGTGGATTTAGCCCTTCGCAACCCCGATGATAAAAGTGTTGTTTCCACCGAAGCCGTTACTATGGAATACGTCCTTCGTCGCTTCAACATTCCAATCCCACCTAAGCTGGATCAGACCTATAAATACAGAATCGGGGAGCAGATGAGATGAGCATAAAGGTCCTTATAGTTGATGACATACCGCAAACCAGGGAGAACTTGCGGAAGCTCCTCTCCCTTGAGCCGGACATTAATATAGTGGGCATGGCTGCAACAGGAGAGGAAGGTATAGAGCTGGCCCGCAAACTCCGACCTGATATAGTCCTCATGGACATAAACCTCCCGGGGATTGACGGGATAACAGCTACAGAAATCATTTCCCGCGAGGTGCCTGAAGCGCAGGTAATAATGATTTCAGTTCAGGGTGAGCCTGCTTACATGCGTCGAGCCATGTTGGCAGGTGCCCGCGAGTTCCTGATAAAGCCCTTCTCCAGCGATGAGCTTATATCGGCTATAAGGCGAGTTTATGAACTGGGGAAGACTCGCCAAGTAGTAGCTCCGGTCAAGCAACCAGTGGTAGTGGAAAAGGAGAAGCCAAAAAAGGAGGGCAAAATCATCTCGGCCTTTAGCCCCAAAGGAGGGGTAGGTACCAGCACCATAGCTGCTAACTTGGCCGTCGCTCTTAGCTCAGGGGGAAGTTCCCGCGTAGCCCTTGTGGACCTGAACCTTCAATTCGGAAGCCAGGATGTAATCTTCAACCTACAGCCTCACCGCCACATTGCTGACCTTGTATCTGAAAACATCACCTTGGATGAAGAAACGGTGACGGGGGTAATGCTTGCTCACCCCTCAGGAGTTAAAATCCTCTTAGCTCCGCCTCGCCCTGAGATGGCCGATTACATAACCCCTGAACTTGTCAAAAAGGTCTTGGCCGTACTCAAAAACGCCTTTGACTATGTCATTGTGGACTGCACAAGCTTCCTGAATGATATAACCATTACGGCTTTGGAGGAAAGTGATTTCATCCTGCTTATCACAACCCCGGAGCTTACGGCGATAAAGGGAACAAAGCTCTTCTTCCAAGTCCTTGAAGCACTCAAATACCCAACCAACAACGTCCTCCTCGTCCTTAACAAAGACGATAGGCGCAGCGGGATAAGCGCTAAAGACATCCAAGCCAGCCTTAAGCATCCAATTGAAGCCATCATCCCCAACGATGAAGCAAGAATCCTCCTCTCAGTAAACCGCGGCGTCCCAATTTACTCTGCTGAAAGGGGTTCAGCTTTCTCGGAAGGGATTTCAAGGTTAGCAGGTAAAATCCAGCAGAAAGGAGGAAGCTATGTCGCTGCTTAAGCGGATTGAGCGGATAGAACAAGAGAAGCCAACAGAGACCAAAAAGCTCGCCCGGCCGCCAGTTGAAGCCGATAAATTCTCCTTCATTTTCCAAAAGGTGCAGGAAAAGCTACTTTCAGAAGTAGACCTAACCAAAGCTGAAATTAACGAAGCCGAAGTCCGGACAAAAGTGGATAGAATTTTGAACGAGGTATTGGCTGAGGAGCACATATTCCTGAGCCGCCTTGAGCGGGACCGAATTTTCAACCAGCTTTTGGATGAAATTTTGGGGTATGGCCCTATCCAGCCCCTCCTCAACGATGAAACCATAAACGAGATTATGGTTAATGGCCCTTACAAGGTCTACATTGAACGGAACGGAAAGATTGAGAAGACGAACATCACTTTTAGGGACAGCGCGCATCTTATGCGGATAATAGACCGAATCCTGGCCCCCTTGGGGAGGAGGGTTGATGAAAGCTGCCCTTATATGGACGCTCGCCTCCCAGATGGCTCACGAGTAAACGTAATAATCCCTCCCCTATCACTCATAGGACCAGTTCTGACTATCCGGAAATTTGCCAAAAACCCATTTACAGTGGAAAAGCTCATTGAAATCGGGACCATAACTCCTGAAGCGATAGAGTTCCTCAAGGCTTGCGTTATAGCCCGACTCAACATCGTGATATCCGGAGGTACGGGCTCTGGAAAGACTACCTTTCTCAACGTCCTTTCGGGCTTCATCCCCAACGATGAGCGCATCATCACCATAGAAAACGCAGCCGAGCTACAGCTCCGCCAGGAACATGTAGTAACTTTGGAGACTCGCCCACCCAACATTGAGGGCAAGGGCGAGGTTACAATGCGGGATTTGGTTATAAACGCCCTGAGGATGAGGCCAGATAGGATAATCGTGGGAGAGGTGCGCGGAGGCGAAGCCTTGGACATGCTTCAGGCCATGAACACTGGCCACGATGGCTCCCTTACCACCTTACACGCTAACTCCCCAAGGGATGCCTTATCCCGCCTTGAAACCATGGTCCTAATGGCTGGGATAGAGATTCCCGTAAAAGCTATACGCCAGCAAATAGCCTCAGCTTTGGACTTAATAGTCCACATGGAAAGGATGCGAGATGGTTCCCGTAAAGTGGTCCAAATAACCGAAGTCCAAGGGATGGAAGGGGATACTATAGTGCTGCAGGACATTTTCGTCTTTGAACAAACGGGCATAGAGGATGGCAAGATAATAGGAAGGCTCAGGCCTACAGGAATAAGGCCCAAGTTCATGGAGAAGATTGAGGCCGCCGGGATTTACCTTCCTCCAGACATATTTGGAATTAAGGTAGGGGTAAGGAGGTAGAGGATGGGTTTGGCGCTCATTGCCGCCTTTTCTTTGAGTATGGGGATAATCTTAATCTTCTGGGGGCTGGCCCAGATGGTTTCGGCTCCAGCCAGAGCTATAGAGGAGAGGCTTGATCGTTTTGCAGCGCGTGAGGTTGCCCAAAGGCCAGCTCAAGTTAAGAGGCCAGAAAGACCAGTTATAAGCGGGCTTGATGGAATATTAAGGCGGACATCCTTTGGCGAGGGGATCGCTCGTGAATTGGCAAGCGCCAACCTCAAATTAACCGTATCCGAGTTCCTGACTTTCACCCTCTTAAGCACTTTGGGGGTTGGGCTTTTGGCTTACCTACTCTACTACCGCTCTCCAATCATGGGACTTGCCGGTGCTGTGGTTGGGTTCTTCCTCCCTCGCTTTTATGTCAAAACAGCCCAGCAGAGGCGCCTCAAAGCCTTCAACAACCAGTTGGCCGATGCCATAACGTTTATAGCTAACTCCATGCGCGCCGGCAACAGCCTCCTACAAGCTATGGAGAACGTGGCCAGGGAAATGCCTCCACCTATCTCAGAAGAATTCGGCCGAGTAGTATATGAAGTAGGAATTGGGCTATCAATCCCGCAAGCCCTCAATAACATGGTCAGGAGGGTTAAGAGTGAAGACCTGGACCTTATGGTTACGGCCGTAATTATCCAGCACGAGGTTGGTGGAAACCTGGCCGAGATACTTGATACAATAAACGAAACCATCCGGGAGAGGGTGAGAATCTTGGGTGAAATAAAAGCCCTCACCGCCCAGCAAAGGATTACCGGCTACATCATAGGCTTTTTGCCGTTTGGGCTATCTCTCATGATCTACCTCATAAACAGGTCCTACATCTCCAACCTCTTTACTGACCCCTGCGGGCTTATACTAATCGGGGTTGGCGTTTTCATGATGGCTATTGGCTTCTTCTTCATAAGGAAAGTGACTCAAATAGAGGTTTAGGAGGAGGCGATGGCGAACTTTTTGCCTATCCTGGTAGCTTTAGGCATAAGCATTGGGGTATTAATTTTCTTCCTGGGCCTTTACTCCATGACCACCACTACGGCTACAATCCAGGAACGTTTGGAAGAATATGGAGCGAGGCCTTTAACTCTGGAAGAGATAGAACTTTCCCAACCTTTTAGCGAGCGTGTGGTGAAGCCCCTATTACGTAATTTGGCTAAGACCATCACACGCTTCACCCCCCAATCCTTGCTTAGGGAAACGGCCAACAAACTGGAAAAGGCCGGTAACCCCTATAACTGGACTGCTGTGGAGTTCATGGGCTTCAGGGTCTTAGCAGGAATTATCCTGGGAGTTGCTGGCTTCTTATTCACAAGCGTAGCCAAAGTAGCAACGGCTAAAGGGTTGGGATTTGCTCTACTTATGGGTTTCCTCGGCTTTACCCTACCTTCTGTATGGCTTGGCCAAAAGATAAAAGCCCGAAAGAAGGAAATCTTGAAAACATTGCCTGATGCTATGGACTTGATAACCGTAAGCGTTGAGGCAGGCCTTGGCTTTGACTTGGCTCTGGCCAGGGTGGTAGAAAAGTGGGATAATGAGCTGGCCAAAGAATTTGCCAAATTCTTAGGGGAAGTGAGATATGGTAAGGCGAGGCATAAGGCTTTAAGAGACATGGCGGCCAGGGTTGACCTGCCCGAATTTACAGGCTTTGTGGCTTCCATAATTCAGGCCGAGGAAATGGGAGCAAGCATAGCTAATGTCATGAGAGTTCAATCAAACTATATGCGCATCCGTCGCCGTCAGAGAGCTGAAGAACTGGCACGGCAAGCGCCTGTTAAAATGATTGTAATACTAGTCTTCTTCGTTTTCCCTTCAATTTTCGTAGTCCTTCTTGGCCCCGGCCTCATCATTATCAAAAACTCGGGCGTGTTCAGAGGAGTATTTGGCTTCTAAAATGCATAAGCTCCTGGAAGCATTCCTGGATTTGCTCTTCCCTCCAAGGTGCGTAGGATGTGGCTCATGGGGAAAATGGTTTTGCGATAGCTGCCTAAATGCAATCCGGTTCCTGGAAGAACCTTATTGCCGCTTCTGTGGAAAACCTTTGCCAGATTGGGGAACATGCCCTTCCTGTGCTAACGAACCCCACGCTTTAGAAGGGATTATCTCTGTGGCTTACTTTGAAGGGCCAATCCAAGAGGCCGTTCACCTGCTTAAGTATCGGGGAAGGACGGCTTTAGCTTACCCTTTGGCTGAAATTATGGCCTCCCGGCTCTTACACAGTCATCTAAAAGCCGAAGCCGTAATACCAGTTCCTCTCCACCCTCAGCGCTTGCGCGAGAGGGGATACAACCAATCAGCCTTGCTTGCCGAAAACTTGAGCAAAAAACTGGGCATCCCTTTGCTTAACGGAGCCCTTGAACGCATCCGCTACACCCGCCCTCAAGTTGGGCTTAGCGCTCTGGAGAGGAAAGAGAACGTAAAAGGAGCATTCCGAGCAGACCCACTGAAAGTGGCAGGGAAAGATTTAATCCTAATAGACGATGTCTGCACCACCGGTGCAACACTTGAGGAATGTGGATTGGCCCTTAAGCAAGCTCAAGCCGGAAGAATCTGGGGCCTAACCTTAGCCCGTGCCCCTTAAGAGGTATGTCCCAGGATTGCGTGGACGCCTCTTTATTCCCCACCCTTGGGGTAAAGGTCCGCTAAACCCTTGGTTCCTGCTCGTGGTAGGCTTGACCTCCAACCCCTGTGCAGGAGTATTGGGGCCCATTCCCCAAACTCTTGCCTTGAAAACAAGGGGTAAGTTGCTAGCTTTTACCAACTTACCCCTGAGTAGGATTCAAAGCGTTGACGGACTATCAGCCAACGAGGGTAGGCAAAAATTGGGGGGTACATGGGGGTATTGGGGTGTCCCTCACAAAATCAAAATTAAGGGGCTAGTAGCCAACCCCTGTAACCCTGCCACGAGTGGGACTCAAGGCGTTAGCGAACCCTCAGCCAACGAGGGTGGGTAAAAACTGGGGGGCCAGGGAGGCGTAGCCCCCTGGCAGGAGGTTTGGGGTATAACCACCCACCATTGAAAGAT
>CAYOIS010000108.1:0-7050 GCA_964404055.1 uncultured Anaerolineae bacterium
CCAATTACTCACCCCCATTGACATGGGCCAGGCTCGGTGCTATAATGGGAATTGGAGGGAGGGCTTTATGGAGTTCAAGGACTACTACAAAATCCTTGGGGTGGACAAGAACGCTTCCTTGGAGGAGATAAAGAAGGCTTATAGGCGCCTGGCAAGGCAATACCACCCGGATATGAATCCGGGCAATAAAGAGGCTGAGGCCAAGTTTAAAGAGATAAACGAAGCCTATGAGGTCCTTTCTGACCCGGAAAAGCGCCGCAAATACGATGCTATGCGGGAAAGCTGGTGGCAATGGCAAAGAATGGGTGGCTCACCCGAAAGCTTTGACTGGAGCCGCTGGTATGGCCAAGGCTGGCCCGAAGGAACTTTCCGGGTGGAATTTAGAACCCTTGAGGACTTGCTGGGCGATTTCTTCAAGACTTTCTTTGGCGATTTTGGCTTAGGAGAACGCTTCCGCACAGCTACAAGGGAAGAAGAAACTACTGTAACCGTAACCTTAGAAGAAGCTTTCACTGGAACCACAAGGATATTGGAGATAGATGGCCAGCGGGTTGAAGTAAAGATACCACCAGGGGTTAAAGATGGCACAAGAATACGCTTAGCCGGCCTTGGGGGATACGTCTACGGCCGCGGCTATCAAGACCTTTACCTAAAAGTCAACATCCAACCTCACCCAATATTCCGCCGGGAAGAGGATGACCTTTACTGCGAAATCCCGGTGGACTTATATACTGCTATTCTTGGCGGCGAAGTGGAAGTCCCAACCCTATCGGGGAAAGTTTTCCTCAAGATACCTCCCGAAACTCAGCCCGGGCAAGTCTTCCGCTTGCGAGGCCAAGGCATGCCCAAAGTTCACAACCCTTCACTCAGAGGTGACCTTTACGTTAAGGTTAAAATCCAGCTCCCAAAGAATCTTACTCCCAGGGAAAGGGAGCTTTTCCAAGAGCTGGCTAAACTAAGAAGCGGGAGGAGGTAACCGTGCTGGAGCCATTGTTGAACTATGTTCCTAAAAAATCCCCTGTGGTTAGCCTTTACCTCAATGCCGATATGACCAAAAGGCTAAAAGAAGAGGTCATGCTGGTCCTCAAAGGCTTCCTGAAAGAAGCATCCGAGAAAGCCGACCCCGAAGACCTCCGCAAAATAGAGGATTTCTTCTCCCTTGAATATGACTGGCAAGCCAAAGGGGTAGCGCTCTTCTCCTGTGCCGAGGGGGACCTTTGGCTTGTGTATTCTTTCCCTAAGCCCTTCAACGATGAAATACAAGTCCTTCCTGAGCCTTACATCCGTCCTCTGGTCCATCTACTTTCCTCACACGAGCGCTACAGCATAATCCTGGTAAGCCGAGAGCAGGCCCGCTTCTTCAGTTTCCAAATGGGAAAGCTGGAAGAATTAGGGGGGGTAAGCGGAACTATACCCGGTAAGCATAAGCAAGGTGGCTGGGCTCAAGCCCGCTACCAGCGTCACATTGACGAGCTCGCCGCACAGCAACTGAAAAATGCGGCCGAAAATTTTGCCAAACTTTGGGATAAAGAAAAGTTCAGCTACGTTATAATTGGAGGGACAGAGGAGAATGTTAAAACTTTCACCGATTTTCTCCCTGGCCCCATCCAAGAAGCCATAGCTACTACCTTCACTACCGACATAATGGTGCCAATTCCTGAACTGGAAGAAGAGGTGGTAAACCTTATAGAAGGGTTTGAGAAAAGCCGGAATGAGGAACTTGTCCGCCAAATATTGACGGAAGCAGCAAAAGGCCGCAAAGCTACTTCGGGCCTTGACGATACCCTTAACGCAATAAGGGAAGGGCGAGTCAACATTTTGCTTTTGGACCCTGAGTTCAAGGCGTCAGGTAAAAAGTGCCCAAACTGCGGCTACATGTCTTCTCAGAGGATTGAGATATGCCCTGTTTGCTCTTCTGCCCTTGAGGAAAGGCCCGATATCCTGAACGATGCCCTGGCCGAAACCCTCAGGAAAGGAGGGAAAATCGTGACCTTGAGCGGGAACCAGGAGTTAGCCAAGGCCGGGTACATCGCTTCACTCCTGCGATACTAAAAGGGGGTTTAAAAGGTATGTTCCAACTTGACCAGTTTACTGAAAAAGCGCAAGAAGCAGCGATGCGCACTCACGAAATAATCCAACGCTTCGGCCACTCCATGGCCGATACCGAACACATGCTCCTTGCCCTCCTGGAGCAATCCGACGGTGCTGTCCCATTGCTCCTGGAGATAATGGGAGTAGACCATTACCAGATGAGAAGCGATTTGGAAAAAATCCTCAGGTCACTTCCGCAAACCCCTGCTTTCTACGGCCCTATCGCCTTCAACCAGCTCTTCATGACCCCACGCCTCAAGAGGGTAATGGATTTGGCGAAAGAAGAAGCCTCCCGGATGGGAGACCAATACGTCTCCACCGAGCACATCTTCTTGGCTATTGCCAGCGAGACCAATTCCCACGCTGCCAGACTTCTGGCTCGCTACCGCATTACCAAAGCCAGTATCTATGAGGCCATAAAAGAACTACGCAAGGGCCAAAGGGTGATGGATCCAGATATGGAGAGCCGGTACAAAATCCTGGAGCGCTTCAGTCAAGACCTCGTGAAAATGGCAATGGAAGGCAAACTTGACCCAGTCATAGGGCGCGAAGCGGAGATAATGCGGGTAATGCAAGTCCTCTGCCGCCGCATAAAGAATAACCCCGTTCTCATAGGAAAAGCAGGGGTAGGTAAAACGGCGATAGTAGAAGGCTTGGCCCAGAAGATAGCGGCCGGAGAAGTCCCCGAAATCCTCCGAGGAACAAGAATCCTCTCGCTGGATTTGGGGGCTATGATTGCCGGGACTAAGCTGAGAGGAGAATTTGAAGAGCGCCTTAAGGCTGCTATCCAGGAGATAAGTAGCTCAAAGGGGAAAATCATCCTATTCATAGACGAAATCCACACCATCGTGGGGGCAGGTGGGGCTATGGGTGCCCTGGATGCAGCTACAATCCTCAAACCAGCTCTGGCCAGAGGAGAACTCCGCTGCATCGGAGCCACTACCCCCGACGATTACCGCAAGTTCATTGAAAAGGACCCAGCTCTTGAACGCCGCTTTGCCCCAATCTATGTGGAAGAACCATCCATTGAAGAAGCAATTGAAATGCTCAAAGGCTTACGCCCACGCTACGAAGAACACCACGGCGTAATCATAACCGACCAAGCCTTGGAAGCCGCTGTGAGACTCTCCCACCGCTACGTAACTGACCGCTGCCTACCCGATAAAGCCGTTGACCTCATGGATGAAGCAGCAGCTAAGGTCCGAATCGCTTCCTTTATCCTCCCCCCAGAGCTTAAAGAACTGCAGATGAAAATAAATAGCTTGAAATCCCGAGAGGAAGAGGCTTTCTCCTCCGGAAACTTTGAGCAGCATGCTAAGCTGAAGTCAGAAAGGCTACGCCTTGAAGAGGAATTTAAGCGCCGTTATGACGAATGGAAGAAGGAAGCGGGAATAGACGAAGTCGTAGATCAGAAAGATGTGGCCGAAGTAATATCCAGCTGGACTGGGATACCGGTGACCAATTTGATGGAAAGCGAAGCCCAAAAGCTCCTCCGGATGGAAGAATACCTCCACCAACGCATAGTAGGCCAGGACGAGGCCATATCCGCCGTAGCCGATGCCATTAGGAGGGCCCGCTCAGGCCTTAAAGACCCCCGCCGTCCGATAAGCACCTTCATCTTCCTTGGGCCATCGGGAGTTGGAAAGACTGAGCTGGCTAAAGCCCTGGCCTGGTTCCTGTTTGACGATGAAGATGCCCTCGTTCGGATTGACATGAGCGAATACCAAGAACGCCACACCGTATCGCGCCTGATCGGCGCTCCTCCAGGCTACGTCGGCTACGAAGAAGGCGGACAACTTACCGAAGCCGTCCGCCGCCGCCCATACAGAGTCATCTTGTTTGATGAAGTGGAAAAAGCCCACCCTGATGTCTGGAATACCCTCCTGCAAGTCCTGGACGAAGGCCGCTTGACCGACGGCCACGGCCGGACGGTTGACTTCCGAAACACCGTTATCATCATGACTTCCAACATCGGTACAAGGCACGCCTACCGCAGCGGGACCCTTGGGTTCCTGCGTTCTGAAGAGCTAACCCCTGAGGAGAAAGAGCTGAGGCGAGAAATAGAAGCCCACCTTAAAGCCACCTTCAGGCCAGAATTCTTAAACCGCATTGACGAAATCATCATCTTCCATGCCCTTACCAAAGAGCAAGTAAAGCAAATCGTGGACTTACAACTTAGGGAGATAAACCAGAGGCTGAGGGAGCAAGGGTTTACCCTTGAGCTCACAGAGAAAGCTCGGGAATGGCTTGCCGATAAAGGCTATGACCCAAACTTTGGTGCTCGGCCGCTGCGCCGGGCTATGCAGAAATTCTTAGAAAACCCATTGGCTAAGCGGCTCCTCCGAGGCGATTTCCAGTTCGGCGATGTAATCTTGGTGGACTTTGATGAAGAAAAGGGTGAGCTTACTTTTGAAAGGAAAAGCGAGTTTAGCTTGGCTCCAGCCAAAGCTGAAGCCGCTGAATTCTAATCGGAGGAAGAGCGAACAATGGCCGTAATCTTCCCCTTCACTGCAATCGTAGGCCAAGAAAAAATGAAACTGGCCCTCATCCTCAACGCCATAAACCCCCAAATAGGGGGTGTCTTAATCCGGGGGGAGAGGGGAACTGCTAAATCCACTGCTGCCAGAGCCCTCGCCTACCTCCTACCCGAAATCAAAGTCGTAGCCGATTGCCCCTTCAACTGCGACCCCGATAGCCCTGAAAACATGTGCGACTTCTGCAAAGAAAGGGTAGCCAAAGGGGAAAAGCTCCCCATCGCTTGGCGAAAGACACGCTTCGTTGATTTGCCCGTAAGCGCTACCGAAGATAGAGTTGTGGGCACTTTAGACATTGAAGCCGCCTTAAAGCGCGGGGAACGCCGTTTCCAACCAGGGGTCTTAGCTGCTGCTAACCGTGGCCTCCTCTACGTGGATGAAGTCAACCTCTTGGACGACCACGTGGTTGACCTCCTCCTGGACTCCGCAGCCATGGGGGTGAACGTAGTAGAAAGGGAAGGGATTTCTTTCTCCCACCCCGCTCGCTTCATACTCGTTGGCACGATGAACCCGGAGGAAGGGGAACTGAGGCCGCAACTATTGGACCGGTTCGCTTTGTGTGTAGAAATAAAGGGCATAACGGACCCAGAACTGCGAGTAGAGATTGTGAAAAGGGCTGTGGAGTTTGAGCGAGACCCAGAAGGCTTCAGGAAGAAATGGGAGCCTAAGGAAAAGCGCCTCTCTCAGGAAATAGCCAAAGCCAGGGAAATTCTCCCCAAAGTGACTTACACTGAGACTGACCTTTACACCATTGCCAGGCTTACTTCCTCCTTCCAAGTTGACGGCCACCGGGCCGACATCGTAATCCTTAAGACGGCCATAGCCCATGCCGCTTTCCGAGGCCGCCTCCAAATCACCGATGAAGATATCTTGACCGCTGCCGAACTGGCTTTGCCCCACCGCTTGCGCAAACACCCATTCCAAGAGGGTGGGATTACCTCTGAAGAGCTTGGAGCGGCCCTCAAAGAACTATCCCAAGAACTTTTCGTTCTCCGCAATGGAGGGAGTGAGGAAACGGAGGGGACGAAAAAAACCGGGAAAGAAGAGGAAGAAGGGGAGGGGGAAAGCCAAACCAATTTACAAGCTCCAGGCCAGCTTATGAAAGGCTACAAAACTGAGCCATTGGGCCTCAAAGCTCGCTCCCCTGATCACCCCGTCCCGGTTGGAGAAACTTTTAAGCCCAAACTACTAAGCACCCCGTTGGACCGGATTACCCGCAAGATAGCGGGGAAACGTAGCTACACCATAACCACCCGCAAGCGTGGCCGATACATCCGCAGCCGCCCCGCCGAAACTCCCACTACAGACATAGCTTTTGATGCCACCCTTCGCTGCGCTGCCCCTTACCAGCTCTCCCGCCCCAAAGGCGAAACTGCTATCACCATTACCCTATCGGATTTGATGAAGAAAATTCGGGTGCGCAGGGCCTCTAACCTTGTGCTATTCGTAGTGGATGCGAGCTGGTCCATGGCCGCCTCTGAGAGGATGAAAGCCGCCAAAGGAGCAGTCATGTCCCTCCTCCAAGATGCCTACAGAAGGCGAGACAGGGTTGGCCTCATAGTCTTCCAGAAACAAGAAGCACGCCTCGTTCTTCCTCCAACCACAAGCATAGATTTGGCCCAGCGGGCCTTGAAAGATATACCCATAGGGGGCAAAACACCCTTATCCAGCGGGTTATACCTTGCCCATAAAGTCCTGAAGTTAGAAAGGCTAAAGCACCCTGAACTGCGTCCTCTGCTTATCCTCCTCACTGATGGAGCAGCCAACGTCTCCATGAGCACCATGCACCCTCACAAAGAAGCCCTCAAAATCGCCGAAGCCATACACCGGGATGGGGTCCAATCGGTAGTGATAAACTTGGAATTCCAAGCCTTTGACCGAGGGTTAGCCAAAGAAATAGCGGAAGCTCTTGGAGGGCCTTGCTACAGGCTCAAAGATTTAGGGGCTAAGGAACTTTACGAAACAGTCAAAGAAGCCCTTAGCGATTAAAGCCCCTCCGCTACGTTTACGGCCAAGCATTGCTTTTGTATTCGCAACGCAGGAAGCTTTCGCCGAACTGGAGCGCTGAGAGCACGCCTAAGCATCGCTTCGGCCGGAGAGACCGCTTACACCTCCTTCTCTCTCAAGCGCTGAGCGAGGCCTGTCACCTGGTCATACAGGGCGAGCCAAGTGCGGCAAAAGCACAACTTTGCAACTCATCGCTCGTTGGTTTACCACTCCCCATTGAGCCACCGAGCGATTGAAACTGGCCGAGGAACGCATTCCAATATTGGCCTCTGGATAGGCTCAAAAACTCACCCACCCGCTCCTGAAGATTTCCGCCAGACGGCCCCGCATCAGGAAAGATAACGGTTTTGCTTAGTAACGATATCCTGGCAAGTGCTTTTCAGGCTTGACGAATTGGCCTTTTTATGTTATCATATAA
>CAYOIS010000109.1:0-7043 GCA_964404055.1 uncultured Anaerolineae bacterium
TTCAATTCAGACCACTTGATAGCCTTCCTCGCGGAGGAGATCCCTCAAAAGGCGGGCTGTGTCCACCGCTTGCCCACGCCAGTGGTTGTTAGCGAAGGCGAAAACTATCCCCGCTTTCTCCTGAAGGTACCCTATCTTTGGTACCCATTCCTCCAACTCCTCCCGGCTATAGGTGTAATCATACCGCTCCCAAGCCTCCTTGTGCTCCCACCATTTCTCCTTATTGCGGCCGTGAAATCGCACATAAGCTACATTGGAAGTAGCCTCAGCAATCGGGGGAATGAGGCCTTTTAGAGGTGGTTCATCCACGCAGCAGAAGCCCAAATTGTTCTCCCGGAGGAAATCAAAGGTCTCTTTGGTGAGCCATCTGGCATTGCGGAATTCTATCACCAGTGGGAAATCAACCATTTTTACCCGCAGAGCCTTCAGGTATTCCTTGTTCTCTTTTGAGGGGACAAAGGAGTAAGGAAATTGGGCCAGTATGCAGCCCAGTTTTCCCTCCTGAGCCAAAGGCTCTATACCTGCCAGGAACTCTCGGAAATCGGCATCCGTTGCCTCGCGGGAATGGGTTATCCCTTGATAGGCTTTAACCGTGAAAAGGAAGCCTTTGGGCACCCTCCGAGCTAACCCTTTCAAAGTGGAGCGGTCAGGCTGACGGTAATAAGTGAAGTTAAGCTCACAAGCTTTAAAGTGGCGGGCATAATATGAGACCCAAAGGTAAGGAGCCAAGCCTTCAGGGTAAAAAGGGCCAACCCAGTCATCGTAACTGAAACCGCTTGTCCCTACATAAATCATCCCTACATCCTTTCCGGCGCCTTTACGCCCATGAGCTTGAGTATTTTCCCCAATATTATCTGGGTAGCTTTGACCAGCTTCAAGCGGGCCATGGTGATTTCCCTATCTTCCGGGTTTGAGGAAAGGACCCGGCAATCGCGATAGAACAGGTGGAAAGCGCTGGCCAGTTCCTGGGAGTAGAAAGCCAAGTGGTGAGGGGCCAGCTGGTTCACCACCAGCTCAATTATCTCTGGCAATCGGACCAATTGCCTTATGAGGGCCAGCTCGCGTGGATGGTTAAGTAACCGGACATCCCCTTGGGAATAGTCCAAATCACCAGCATTTCGGAATATGCTGCAGATGCGCGCATGGGCATACTGAACGTAGTAAACTGGGTTTTCGGAAGACTGCTGGACGGCCAAGTCAAGGTCAAAATCCATGTGGCTTGAAGGGGCACGGGCCAGGAGGAAGAACCGGACGGCATCGGTCCCAACTTCTTCAGCCAGCTCCCGTAGCGTTATTATCTCCCCAGTCCTTTTGGAAATCCTAACCTCTTTCCCACCCCTCTTCAGAGTTACCATCTGGTACAGGACCACCGAAAGCTTCTCGGGGTCGAGCCCGAAAGCTTTCATCATCGCTTTCATCCTTGGGACATGCCCTTGGTGGTCAGCACCCCAAACATCAATAACCCAATCAAAGCCCCGCCGGAAGAATTTATCGTAATGGTAAGCGATGTCGGAAGCGAAATACGTTGGTTCGCCTGTCCTTCGCACTATGACGTTATCCTTATCCTCGCCTAATTCGGAGGAGACGAACCAAATAGCTCCATCCTTCTCAGCGATGAACCCCTTCTCCTTAAGGATTTCCATGACCTTTTCAAACAAGCCGTCTCTGTAGAGGCTGCGCTCTGAGAACCAATTATCGTAGCGGACCCCAATGAATTCCAGGTCGGCCTTTATCCTGGCCAGCATCTTCTCCAGGCCTATTTCCCCGATAGCTTCTATTGCCTTTTCCCTCGGCATGTGCAGGAACTTATCCCCCTCTTCCGAAGCTATCTCTTGACCGAGTTCTACCATGTAAGAGCCTCGGTAACCCTGTTCGGGAATAGGCTCATCAACGCCCAAGGCTTGAGCGTAGCGGGCGAATAGCGTCTCGGCAAAGAGGCGCATTTGTGTTCCGGCATCGTTGACATAATACTCGCGCTGGACTTTATAGCCTGCAGCTTCTAAAACGTTGGCCAGGACATCCCCAATCACTGCGTTGCGGCCAGAGCCCACGGTTAAGGGGCCGGTGGGGTTAGCGCTTACGAACTCCACCTGAACTTTCTTGCCTCCTCCGAGGTCAATATCCCCGTAGCGCTCTCCTTGCCTGAGGATTTCATCCACCTGCTCTGCAAGCCAGGAAGAGGAGAGGATGAAATTTACATAACCTGGCCCTTCTATGGAGATTTTCTCTAGGAGGTTTGTTTCTGGGAAGTGTTCAACCAAGGCTTGGGCTATTGAACGTGGTGGTTTCTTCAGGCGGGAGGCAAGCTGTAAGGGCAGGGGGGATGAGTAATCCCCCCACTGTGGCTCACGCGGGCGTTCCACTAAGAGGCCGCTTACCCCTTCTGCGGAAACAGGCCAATCCTCTTTTTGACTTGCTTTAGCCAAAGCTTCCCTCAGCAATGCTTCCAATTGCCTTTTAACCATGACTTTACACCTCCGCTAAGATTATAGTAGCATCAAAATGAAGATGGAGCAAACTTTTTGCGCCGACTAATTTAATCCTCTTTTGGCCTATGGCTGGTCTTCGCTGGCCCTCAGCCGTAGGCTGAATCATCCGCACTTAATGGGCACGCACAGATTTAGCCAGGTTGTTTACTGACCCATGAGACGCTTCCCCAATGGGATTGCTTTGGCAAGGTCCGCAGGTTATAATGGAGGCAAACTTTAGCTGGAGGATTCCTTGGCCAGGTTCAGAGCAGCTATACTATTAGCTACAATCCCCCTCCTCTTCTTATTTTTAGGGTGGCTGGCTTTGGCGGAAAGGCCACCGGAGCCAAAGTTTGATGCAGCCATAGAGCCAGCTTTGGCAAAAGCCATTGCTTCCAGCGCCCCGGGCGATTTCATCCCGGTCATCGTTGTCCTCAAAGAGCAGGAAAGGCCTGAGAAGTGGGCTGGCACCAAGAGCGAGCTTGTGGCTGGCCTTATGGCTTTCGCCGCTAAGAGCCAAATTCCCCTTAGGGCGTATTTAGAGAAGGCAAAAGCGGAGGGGCTTGTGGAATCTTTTACCCCCTTCTGGATATTTAACGGTTTTGCGGTAAAGGCCAAACCTCAGGCTGTACGCCAGCTCGCCTCGCTCCCCTCTGTCTCCATCGTGCTATTGGACCATTACCGCCAGTGGATTAAGGATAAGCCATCGGCTCCAGAGCCGAGCGCTTATCCCGAACCAGCGGAGTGGAACATTGAGCGCATCCGAGCACCTCAGGTTTGGGCTTCCCTGGGCATTTCCGGAACCGGAGCGGTGGTGGCAGGGATGGATACCGGAGTTGATTGGCTTCATCCTGCTTTGAAGTTCAACTACCGTGGTTACAACCCCCACGGCCCATCCGTCCATACTGGAAACTGGTTTGACCCTGTAACTGGTTCCTTCTATCCCTTTGATGACCACGGCCACGGGACCCATACCCTTGGCACAGCTGTAGGCTTGGAGGGGATAGGGGTGGCCCCGGGAGCACGCTGGATTGCGGTAAAGGTTTTAAATGGCGATGGCTATGGGTATGATTCATGGATACATGCTGGCTTCCAGTGGCTATTGGCCCCTGGGGGCGACCCATCCCTTGCTCCTGATGTTGTGAATTGCTCCTGGGGTGACCCCAATGCCTTCAATACTACGTTCCAGGCCGATATCCGCGCCTTGAGGGCTGCTGGAATAATCCCAGTATTCGCCGCCGGAAATGAGGGCCCTTCCCCTGGTTCCGTAGTTTCCCCAGCCTCCCTCCCTGAGGCCATTGCCGTTGGAGCAAGCGACCCTTACGATGAAGTAGCACCTTTTTCCAGCCGTGGCCCTTCCCCTTGGGGAGAAATTCGCCCTCACGTAGTAGCTCCCGGAGTGAACATTCGCTCCTCCCTCCCAGGTGGCACTTTTGCCTCTTGGAGTGGAACTTCCATGGCTACGCCTCATGTAGCGGGCCTAATCGCCTTGATGCGCTCAGTAAGCCCTACAATAAGCATAACTCAAACCCTCTTCCTCATAACCTCTACCGCAGTGCCTCTAAGCACTACTATCCCCAATAACGATTCAGGGTGGGGTAGGATAGATGCTTTCGCTGCCGTAGCTACCCTGCTCAATGCCGGAAGCATCCAAGGAACAGTGCGTAGCACGGAGGGAGTGCCGATTCCCGGGGCCCTCGTTTCCGCCACCTCAAAGGATGGGGTAGGGAGAGGAAAAACCGCTACCGACCCCTCAGGCCGCTACAGTTTACCCTTGCCCCCAGGCCTTTACAATGTCACTGCTTCGGCCTTTGGCTATTACTCCCAGACCGTGACGAACATCGCTGTCCTGACTGGGACCACGACCACAGTTGACTTTTCCCTACAGCCTATGCCAACTGGAACTCTGGAGGTTTACGTCCAGGCGGCCTCAACTGGAGAGCCCGTTACTGCTAATATCTTCTTGCCAGGCACTCCCTTAACCGCTACTGCCAGCTTTTGGGCTTTCTCCCTCCCCGCCGGAGATTATACCGTTGTAGCCAGGGCCTTGGGCTATCGGGTGGCCAGCACAACGGCCACTGTAACCGTAGGTGAGACTACAACGGTAACTTTCAGCCTTACTTCTGCCCCTTCCATCCTCCTGGTGGATAGCGGAGCGTGGTATTACGGAAGCCAGATAGCTTACTACCGCCAGGCTTTGGATGATTTAGCCTATGCTTACGATGAATGGGCCATCCGGCGCATCCCGGACGATATCCCTACCGAAGAGCAGCTTAAGCATTACGACCTTGTGATATGGAGCTCGCCTCAAGATGCACCAGGCTACATCGGAGCTCAGAAGGCCATAACCGGTTACCTTTCGGCTGGGGGGAAGCTATTTTTGAGCGGGCAAGATATAGGGTTCTTAGATGGAGGAGGGATAGGCTTTGCCTCCTATTACTCCCAATACCTCAAAGCTCGCTTTGTCCAAGACAGCAGCGACATCTGGAGCCTTGATGGCCTTGCCGATGGCCCCTTCGCTGGCCTTGCTTTCCCTATCTCCGATGGTGACGGCGCTGACAATCAGCTCTTCCCCGATGTTGTAGAGCCAGCAGACCCGGATGAAGCTTTCCCAATCCTGGCCTATTCCAGCGATGGCTACGGAGGGCTTGCTGTAGGAGTATGCCTTGATTACCGAGCCCTTTACCTTTCATTCGGCTTTGAAGCAATAGCCGATAGGGCTTCCAGGCGGGAAGTGATGGAAAGGGCCATATCTTGGCTTACCTCTCCTCCCCCTCAGGTAGGCCTTCAGGTCAAACCCATAACCCAAACCCTCATAGGTCGGCCGGGAAGCGTGGTTACCCATACTTTTGAAATTCGGAACCTTGGGAGAGGCGGAACTGAGAACATAGCCATCTCTCTGGAAGGCGGCAAATGGCCTGCCATCCCAAGCTCCTTGTCCATAAACCTTGCCCCTTGCACCACCGCTACCCTTGAAATTGCCGTAACGATACCTACCGATGCTGGGTGGAATGAGCGAGATGTCCTGACCGTAACCTTGCGCTCTTCCCTTTCCCCGACCTTCTCCATCCAAGCTGTTGCCATCACCAAAACCCCAGCCCCTATCCTACTTGTGGATGATGACCGATGGTATGACCAAGAGGGGAAATATGAGAGGGCAATGGCTGAAGCAGGCTTTCCTTACGACCTTTGGCATGCTAACGAATCTCCAATTCCCCCGGATAGGCTGAGATGGTATCCCATAGTGGTATGGTGGACGGGATATGACTGGTACGCTCCAGTTACAGCTGAGGAAGAAGAAGCTCTGGCCGATTACATCCTTAATGGGGGCAGGCTCTTTCTCTCGTCCCAAGACTTTCTTTTCTGCCGCAGCCCAGCTGGTTCTTCCTTCTGCCAAGGGACGGGCTCCCTCCTCCCACTTTTAGGGGTTCTCACCTGGACCAATGACGTTACCCCTACCTTAGCTGTTGGCGTACCGGAGGAACCGATTGGGGAAGATTTTGGCCCTTGGGTTTTGCAATATCCCTTCCGCAATTGGTCCGATGCCCTTGAACCATTGCCCGGTACAATAGTGGCTTTTCGGGACCAAGAAAAGAGGGCCATCGGGTTAGGGCGTCGGGTGGGGAATGGGGCTTCGGTCTTCTTTGCTTTCCCCTTTGAAGCTTTGCCGGAGGAAGCGCGCTCCGAGGTAATGGAAAGAATCATTGGCTTCTTATCCTGGCTTGGCTCTTCCTCTTTCCTCGCTGAGCCAGTGTCCGTGCAGCCTGGAGGAACGGTTAGCTGGACTTTAATCCTTAGGAACGATGGGCCAGAGCCGATAACCGCCTTTTTATCGGATACAATCCCCATTAGTTTGACTTTCCTGCCATCAAGCTTGAGAGGGCCAGCGGTATTTGACCCCGCTTCCTCTTCGCTATTTTGGCGGGGCCTGCTTAACCCTGGCGAATCCATTACTATCTCCTACGAGACCCTGGTAAGCGAGACCTCAGCAGCTGGAGAAGTAATACGCCACGAAGTTAAGATGGGCATAGAAGAGCAGGGCATTCAATTCCGCCGTTGGGCTAAAGTAGGGGTTATGGTTCCGGATTTGAGCCATTCGGGACTGGAATGCGAGCCAGCGGAGGCTCTTTCCGGTTCTCCCATCTATTGCACTTTGAGCCTTCGGAATGTAGGTTTAGGTGATGCCTCCGAAGCTCTGGCCTTCATTCCCCTTCCGGAAAACTCCGAGTTTGTCCCTGATTCTCTCTTCTGCGATGTGGGCAATTTAGAAGTAGAAGGGGCCTTTTTACGTTGGTCAGGCTCCCTCCCGGCTGGCGCTTCGGCCTCTGTGCGGTGGGGGATTGAGGCTTGGGTCTGGAGAGAAGAGACCCTCTACCAAGTAGCTTTCGTTGGCGGAGAAGGCGAAGCTTTCAAGGAGCGCGCTGTTTGGCTAAAAGTTTACCCTTGGAAAGTTTTCCTCCCCCTCATTCACAAGTTTTCTCGCTGAGGGGTGGGTGTCACGCTTAAATTTTCTCCCACCCCCGTTTGCTTGGGGTTTGCAATGGTTTTGAGTCTCAATCGTGCGCAAGTTTACCC
>CAYOIS010000110.1:0-7041 GCA_964404055.1 uncultured Anaerolineae bacterium
AAACAGATTTGACACAACGCTGATGGTCTGGTATCCTTGAAACGCAAGGGCATATGCGCGAGCCGTTTGAGTTCACAATCCTCAAGGAAGATTCTAAGACCTGGGCAAGGGCTGGGGTTATCCGGACCCCGCATGGGGAAATTCCGACCCCGGTCTTTGCACCTGTTGGGACCCAGGCTACGGTTAAAGCCCTTACACCAAAAGAGCTGGAAGAGCTTGGGGTTACTCTCATTTTAGCCAATACCTATCACATTTACCTAAGGCCCGGCCCTGAGGTTATAGCCGAACTTGGTGGTTTGCACCGTTTCATGGCCTGGCCCCACCCTATCATGACCGATAGCGGCGGCTTCCAGATTTACAGCTTGGAATCCCTCCGTCGCTTCACCGAAGAGGGGGTCGTTTTCCGCTCCCATCTGGATGGCTCAATGCACCTTTTGACGCCGGAGAAAGCGATAGAAATCCAAGAGCTTTTGGGAGCCGATTTCATCACCTGCCTTGACGAGTGCCCTCCCCCTCTGGAAAGGGATTACGTTAAAGAGGCCACTGAAAGGACCCACCGCTGGGCCGAGCGCTGCTTAAAAGCCCATCGCCGCACTGACCAGGCCCTCTTCGGAATAATTCAGGGAGGGATATTCCCGGACCTAAGGAGGGAGAGCGCCCGGTTCATCGCTTCATTAGGCTTTGATGGCTTTTCCATCGGGGGCTTATCGGTAGGTGAACCTAAAGAAAAGACCTGGGAAATGCTGGAGGTTGTAATCCCTGTTCTGCCTCGGGGCAAGCCACGGCATCTATTGGGGGTCGGCGCTCCAGAGGATTTCTTTGAGGGGATAAGCCGAGGGATTGACATCTTTGATTGCGTTTTGCCTACTCGGATGGGCCGCACTGGCACTCTATTCACTTGGCAAGGGAAGATTAACATCACTAACGCCCAGTACGCTCGGGACCCGAACCCGATAGACCCCACTTGTGAATGCTATACTTGCCGCAACTTCTCCCGCGCTTACCTCCGCCACCTCTTCAAAGCCGAGGAAATCCTTGCCCCAATCTTGGCTACCATCCACAACGTTTACTTCATGGTCAATCTGGTCAAGCGCATTAGGCAGTCCATACTGGAGGGTAATTTTGCCCTTTTCCAGGAAGAGTTCATGGCATCTTATCAGAGGAGGCTTTAATGGACCCTTTGCACGCCGTTGCCATGGGAATCCTCCAAGGGATGACTGAGTTCTTGCCTGTGTCCAGCTCTGGTCACTTGGTCCTTATCCCGCATCTACTCCGTTGGCCTATCCCCTCAGTCGCCTTTGATGCTTTAGTTCACTGGGGAACCCTCTTGGCCCTTTTAGCTTACTTCCGCTCGGAACTAATTGCCCTCGCTAAGGCCTGGTTCAGAAGCATCACCACTGGCGAAAGGTCTTACCGAGCTTATCTTAGCTGGCTAATCCTACTGGGCACGGTCCCAGGGGTAGTAGCAGGGGTTACCTTGGACGATTTCTTTGAAGCCTTGTTTTCTTCTCCGAGGCTGGTTTCAATAGCGCTTATCGGCACGGCCTTGCTCTTAGTTTTGGCAGAGCTTAGGCTGAAGCCCCGCAAGAGGATGGAGCGATTGAGCTGGCTTAACGCTCTTTTCATCGGGCTCTTTCAGGCTCTGGCTATAACGCCGGGGATTTCCCGCTCAGGCTCCACTATAACGGCGGGGATTCTCGCCGGGCTCAGTCGGGAAGAAGCCGCTCGCTTCAGTTTCCTCCTTTCAGTCCCAATAATATTTGGGGCTGGAATGAAGAAGTTGTTGGACCTTACCTTTGGGGGTGAACTTGGGAGCCAGTGGTTTATCATCTTTGCAGGATTTGCGAGTGCGCTAATAAGCGGTTACCTAAGCATAGCTTTCCTCCTTTCCTTTGTGAAGCGCAGGAGGCTCTATGTCTTCGCTTTCTACTGCCTGGCGCTGGGCCTTCTTGGCCTTATCCTTTCTTAGCTTCACAACCGGCTGTTTTCCCTCAACTTCACAGCCTTCTCCACCCTTGAAGGTTGGAGTCTGCACCTCGTTTCGCCCCTTGGTGGATGAAGTTGCTAAAGCAAGCCTTTGGAGGGTTGAGGTTACTGAAGGACCAAGCAGGTTCATATTGCGCGGGCTTGAGGCTGGCGAATTTGACTTGGCCATAGTAGCATTGCCTGTGTCTGGAGGCACTTTGATAGCCAAGGATTCTTTAGCCATATTGGTCCATCCGAGCAACCGAGTAGATTCGTTGTCATTGGAAGAGCTTAAGCAGATATATGCCGGCTACATCTGGGATTGGAGCTTACTGGGGTGGGAAGGGGAAGAAGTGGTGGTTTTGAGCCGGGAGGATGGCTCCGGGGCCAGGGCTTTCTTTGAGGAAGAAGTTATGAAGGGGGAAAGGCTATCGCCAGCGGCAATCATAGCCCCTTCAAGCCAAGGAGTTCTGGAATATGTAGCCTCAAGGCCTGGAGCAATTGGCTATGTTTCTATGTCCCTCTTGAATGAAGAGGTTAAAGCGCTACGTTTGGAAGGCAAAAAGCCCTCATCTCCCGATTATCCCTTGAAATTGCCGGCTTATGGGGTGGCTAGCAGTGAAGCTGGCCGCAAGCTTCTGGAATTCCTCCAAGGGCCTGCCGGCCGTAAGCTTCTCATGCAGCGCTATTTTCTACCCTGAAAATTTGGCCATTGGCAAAGGCCTAAAGGAGTGTGTCTCAGGGTTGTGGGAGGACGCCCGTTTTCCCACCCAATTTGGCTTTTGGTTTGCCAACGTTAGCCGAAGAGGCTGACTTCAGTCAGTGCCAAAAAGGTGGTATAATCAAATCCACAGGAGGAGCAATGAGAGAAGGATGCCTCAATGAGAAAATGGCAGAGGTGAGGGCTCTCGTGGATGCTAAGGGGTTCAGCAGCGACGAGAGCCGCATCTGGGAAATGCTTGCCCTCATCCACTCCGAAATCTCCGAGGCTACCGATGCCTACAAAAAGGGCCTGCCTTTGGAAAAAGTCGGGGAAGAGCTAATTGATGCTATAATCCGAATCCTGCACCTCCTTTCAGCCCTCGGGCTTGATGCCGAGGAGCTTTACCAGAAAAAGATGGCTGAGAACTGGAAAAGACCATTCCGATACGGGACGGTGAGGGGAGGGTGAACCGAGAAAGGCTCTACAAAATCAATGCAATAGTCCTAAAGCGAGCCGATTTCGGAGAGGCCGATAGGCTGGTTACGGTCTATTCCCAGGAGGAAGGCAAGCTTCGCCTCTTAGCCAAAGGGGTGAGAAAACCCACCAGCCGAAAAGCTGGCCACCTTGAGCTCTTCACCCACGTTAAACTCCTGGTGGCTAAGGGGAAAGAGCTGGACATAATAACCCAGGCCGAAGCTTTGGAATATTTCCAAAACCTGCGCGAAGACCTCCTCCGCACCGGATACGCCCATTACATCGCTGAGCTTACAGACGGGTTCATGGCCGAGCAGGATAAAAACCCCCAGGTCTACTCCTTGCTATTGGAGAGCTTTCGGCGCTTGGATAAAGGGCAAGAAGCTTGGCCAGTATTGCGCTTCTTTGAGCTTCATCTCCTCACCCTCGCCGGCTATAGGCCTGAGCTTTTCGTCTGCGTCAAATGCCGAGAACCAATTAAAGCTTTGGTAAATTATTTTTCAGCGGCCGATGGCGGGGCCCTTTGCCCCCGCTGCGGCGAAGGAAAAGATGGGGTAGCGACTCTGTCCCAAGGAGCTCTAAAAATTATGCGCTTTTTCCTCACGAGGGATTACGAATATTGCCAGCACCTGCGAATCCCTCACAACCTTGGGGTAGAAGTCGAAGCCCTTCTAAGGCGCTACATCCTTTACCGCTTGGAAAGGCCTTTGAAATCAACAAAATTTTTGGACAAGCTTCAAGCAGGAGGGATATATGGGTAAAGCTCCGTCATTCCAAGAGGTTATCCTTCGCCTTCAGAAATTCTGGGCCGATAGAGGATGCTTAATCTGGCAACCTTACAGTGAGAAAGTGGGGGCCGGAACTATGAACCCTGCCACTTTCTTGAGAGTGCTCGGCCCCGAACCCTGGAACGTAGCTTACGTAGAACCTTCCTACCGCCCCGACGATGGCCGCTACGGGGAAAACCCCAACCGGATGCAACTCCACTTCCAATTCCAGGTCATCCTCAAGCCTGACCCCGGCAACCCTCAGGAAATCTACCTTGAAAGCCTTGAGGCGCTGGGCATTGACCCCGCCCAGCACGACATCCGGTTCGTTGAAGATAACTGGGAATCCCCAGCCCTCGGAGCCTGGGGGCTCGGATGGGAAGTGTGGCTTGATGGTCTGGAAATTACTCAGTTCACATACTTCCAGCAAGCTGGGGGGATTGACCTTAACCCAGTGGCTGTAGAGATAACTTACGGCCTTGAGCGAATCGTCATGTTCCTGCAGCAAGTAAAGAGCGTGTGGGAAATTGACTGGGATGGCATCCACACCTATGGCGATATACTCCTCCGCTCCGAGGTAGAGCACTGCATTTACAACTTTGAAGAAGCCGATGTGGATAGGCTCAGGCTCCTATACAACGAATACGAGGCCGAAGCTAAACGTTGCTTGGAAAAAGGCCTTGTAATCCCCGCCCATGACTACATCCTCCGCTGCTCCCACACATTCAACCTCCTGGACTCCAGAGGGACCATCGGTGTTGCGGAGAGAGCTTCATACTTTGCCCGGATGAGAGATTTGGCCCGCCAAGCTGCTCAGCTTTACCTCCGCCAGCGCCAGGAGGTGGGCTTCCCCTGGCTTGCTAAAGCCCCTCTTCCCGAAAAAGAAACGGCTACCGCCAAAACTGAGGCCGAAAAGCCTCTGCCCCCTTATGCCGATGCCTTACTGGAAATTGGGACAGAGGAACTCCCAGCCAGTGACCTGAGCTCGGCTGTGGAGCAGTTAAAATCCATAACCCCTGAGCTTTTGGCCGAGGCCCGTCTACGCTATGAAAACCTTTATGTATCCGGAACCCCTCGCCGCCTCGTCCTTTACATTAAAGGCTTGGCCTCTTCTCAAGAGGAAGAAGAGCTTGTGATTAAAGGGCCACCGGTTTCGGCAGCTTTTGACCAAGAAGGCAGGCCAACAAAAGCCGCTATCGCTTTTGCCGAAAAGCAAGGCGTAAAAGTAGAAGAGCTACAAATTAAAGAATCCGAAGGGAAACGCTACCTTGTGGCTGTAATCCGGAAAGCGGGCAAAACTGCCCCTGAAGTCCTGGCTGAACTCTTCCCTCGCCTGATCTCATCCCTGCGCTTCACCCTCTCAATGCGCTGGAACGAGAGCGGAATCCGGTTCTCAAGGCCAATCCGCTGGCTCGTGGCCTTGTTCGGCGACAGAATCGTGGACTTTGAATATGCCGGTGTCCGCTCCGGCCGCACAACCCGTGGCTTGAGACCGGAAGGCTCACCTCCCATAACCTTGGAAAGGGCCGAAGATTACTTCCAAGCCATGCAAAAGGCTGGAATCATGGTGGACATGGAAAAACGGAAGGAAACGATAAAGGAGCAAGCTTCTAAACTGGCCTCAGAGGTAAACGGCTTCATCCCCGATGACCCTGCCCTTTTGGAAGAGGTTACCAACCTTGTGGAAAAGCCCACGGCCTTCAGGGGGGCCTTTGACCCCGATTACCTTCGCTTGCCTAAAGAAGTGCTCATAACCGTCATGAAGAAGCACCAACGCTATTTCCCGGTGTTAGCCTCAGACGGACAGCTTCTTCCCTATTTCATCGCCGTCCGCAATGGCGATACCCGGCATCTGGACATCGTTTGCCGCGGGAACGAGGCCGTCCTACGAGCCCGCTTCGCCGATGCCGATTACTTCATCGCTACAGATTTGAGGAAGCCTCTTGAGGAGCACTTGCCAAAGATCAAAGGCCTGACCTTCCAAGAGAAACTGGGCTCAATGCTGGACAAAGTCAAGCGCTTGGAAAATTTAGTCCCTTGGCTTTGCCAACGCCTCGGCATCCCTGAAGAGGAAGCGAGGAAAGCCCAAAGGGTGGCCCACCTATGCAAGGCCGACTTGGCCACCCAAATGGTCATTGAACTTACTGCCCTGCAGGGGCTGATGGGCCGATACTATGCTCTCCACTGGGGAGAAGACCCGGAGGTAGCGGAGGCAATCTTTGAGCACTACTTGCCACGTTTTGCCGGGGATGCTCTGCCTAAAACCGTTGCTGGCACCATAGTAGGCATCGCCGACCGGTTGGATACAATCACAGGCCTTCTGGGTGTAGGACTTGCCCCTACCGGCTCTGCTGACCCCTACGGGCTTAGGCGGACAGCCCTTGGGCTGGTTCAAATCCTTGTGGACAAGGGCATAAGCCTATCTCTAAAGGAAGCCTTAGCTGAAACTGCCCGCCTTCTACCATTGGCCAATCCGGAGGGGACGATAAATGAAGCTTGGGAATTCATCGTAGCCAGGATGCGAGGTCTATTCCAAGAAAGAGACTACAGAGCTGACCTTATAGAGGCAGTCCTGGCCGAGCGAGCCGATGACCCATTCTCAGCCTGGGTGACCCTTAAAGACCTCTCCCTTTGGGCCCAGAAGCCTGAATTCCCAACCATCATGACCGCTTTTATTCGTCCAGCTCGGATAGTGAAAGATGTTCCGGAACTTCTTCCCCTTTACCCTGAGCGATTTACCGAACCGGCCGAGCACAACCTCTACAAGGCATATCTGGAAGCTGAGGAAAAGAGGCGCCAAGTTAACGACATAGATGGGCTTTTTGCCCTCTTGGCCCCGCTCGTAGAACCGATTGACAGATTCTTCTACGACGTTTTCGTGATGGTAGAAGACAAGGAAGTGAGGGAGAACCGCCTTGCCCTCCTCCAGCGCATTGCCCTTCTACCCAAAGGCATTGCCGACCTTTCAAAAGTGGAGGTCTAAACTGCGGAGAAACTGCCGACGGTTGGTGTTTGCTTCGCCTTGCAAACCGGCGAAGGGCTAAACCTAAAATGCCGGCGGCCCCATCTGGGCCACAACCTCCGTCAAGAGGTGTGCCCCAATTTCGTCAGGCGTTTTCCCCGATTAAAAAC
>CAYOIS010000111.1:0-7014 GCA_964404055.1 uncultured Anaerolineae bacterium
GGGGAAAATAATTACTGCCCCACAATTCTTGGACACACCCAGCATGAATAGGACCTACCTCAACGGAGAGGAAACTTCTGATGACGATTGAAGCCAGCCATTTTGTACTGCTAATGGTTAGCCTTAGCCAATGGGCCGTTTGGCAAGAAAGCTGATTTACAAACAGTGTTGAGCCAGGTTGTTTACGGTCTGGCACGCTTATCATGGAGAAAGTGATTTGGCAGAACAAACCTCTGGCATTATAATAAACCCAATCAAGCCGACGGAGGGATTAAGAAGTATGAACCGAAAGCGATGGCTTTTTTTGGCTTTCACTTTGCTGATGGCGGTTTTAGTCCTAGGCTGTGGCCTGGGGCCAAGCCAAAAAGCTCAAATCCCTACCCCTACTTTCACCAAAACCCCAAGGCCAACCTTTACCCCTACCCCATTAGCTACCCCAACCTTCACCCCTATCCCTTTTACCCCCACTCCAACGCCAGAACCTTTCACCCCCACCCCAACCCCTTCACCCACTCCTTCTGTCCCTCAAACAGCAGTAGTCAGTGCAGCCAAGGCCAACGTCCGCCAAGGGCCAGGAACCGTCTACCCACTAATAGGCCAAGTTTCAGGTGGAACCCAGCTTGAAATAAGGGCAAGGAACGAAAGGGGAGATTGGATAAAAGTCTGCTGCGTGAACGGAAGGGAAGGGTGGGTTGCCGCCTCCCTCCTGAGCATTCCCGGCGAAATCGCCATGATTAACGTGACTACCGAAATCCCGCCTACACCAACCCCAAGGCCTCCTACCCCAACCCCAATCCCAGCCCCTACCCCAACTCCGGCCCCGGCTTACACTTACATGTACGTCCAGGGGAGCATGCAGCAGGCTCCTAACTGCGGCACGGTTTACTTCAAAATCAAGGTTATAGATGCCGCTGGCAACCCTATTAATGGCGTTGTCGTGGAACTAAACTGGTTCAATAACTGGTCCTACGTGAGCACTGGGATAGATACCCCAGGGTACCGTGAACCGCCTGGGGAAGTTGGCTTCACCCCCTTAGGCCCAGAATTTTACCATCCCCCAAGCCCCTTTGAGTTCCGCATCCGTATTGTAGCTGATAATACCCCCAATGTGCGGATAGGGCTTACCAATGCGCCCCCCCCTGGGGTTAGAGACCTTTCCGATACGGTGGTGATAAGGTTTGAAGATTGCAACAAGGCAGGGCAATTTACCAACATAACTTTCAAGAAGGTGCGGTGATGAGAGCGATAAGGCTCTTTTCCTTGCTTACAGTGCTGGTAATCTTCGTAGCTGGATGTGGTGGGATGCCCCTGGCTCAAAAGCCCACCCCATCGCCTACTTTTACCCGAACCCCAAAGCCTACCTTCACCCCAACCCCTTCTGAAGCGATGCCTACTCTACCGGCCCCCACTTCCCCTCAAGTTACTGCGGAGGATAAATCTACTCCTACCCCTTCGCCTCAAGCCACTACCCCTGCGCCTTCCCAGTCACCTTTGCCTACGCCTTCCAGCCAGCCCAGTACTTCTTTCCAATCCCCTCTGGCTACTCCTACCCCGGCCCCTACTGAAACGCCCGTGCCCACTGGCCTGGTCAAAGCCATAGTCACCATTGCTGAACTGAACATCCGCACTGGCCCCGGGGCTGTTTACCCAATCTTGGGGAAGGCTAAGCTGAACGATTCCTTCACCGTGATAGCCAAAAACCCCGAGGGCGATTGGCTTCAGCTGTGTTGCCTTGGGGGGAAAGAGGGATGGGCCGCGGCTCAGTACCTGAGGCTTGAAGGAGGCACAATTGAATCAGTCAAAGTGGCCCAGGCTATTCCTCCCACCCCAACCCCACGCCCGAGGCCAACGCCCACACCACCTCCTCCCCCTACCCCTTCCTTGCCTTATGCCCTCACAGCCATAAAATGCACAGGGGCAGGC
Organism: uncultured Anaerolineae bacterium; assembly: GCA_964404055.1. Lineage (GTDB taxonomy): Bacteria > Chloroflexota > Anaerolineae > SpSt-600 > SpSt-600 > SpSt-600. The sequence continues at coordinate 1,924 of CAYOIS010000111.1, forward strand.
GGCGCTTACCTCAAGGTCTTCGTAAGGGCTGGAGGACAGCCCCAAGGAGGGGTAAACGTAGTATTCGTTCCAGTTGGGGTATGCAATGGCCCCACCACCCCCATAGATGGTTCCCGGGGCTGCACCTTGAAGGTTGATGGCCCAATGCCAGGGAACTGGCAGGTTTACCTTACCGACGCCGCTGGCAACCGTATATCCGATTACGCTAACGTTAAAACTGATTCCTCTGGGTGCGTGGCTGCCGAGATTTACTTTGACCACCGCTAAGAGGGAGGGATGAGGCTTCCCTTCAAATGGCTGGCCGGAGCTTTGCTCCTTCTGGCCATCTTTTCCCTTTACCTCCTAACGTTGGACGATGGCCTCCGGCCAGATGAGCTCATGGGAGGCGACCTCATAACCCACCAGTATGCCCAAGCCGAAGCCCGCTTTGCTAATGCTCCCGGTTACCCCATTTACACCATGCTCGGCTGGGCCTGGTTTCACTCCCTCCGCCCCCTTTTGCGCTGGGCCTTCAATCCTATCCAGGTGCTTTCCCTTTACTCCACTTTTTGGGCTATGCTTTCGCTTTTACTCCTTTACTCCATACTCCTGCACCTTTTCCCCAGGAAATGGCCTCTTGCTCTCTGGGGAACCGCTTTCTACGCCGTGACTTACTTCTTCTGGTATTACGCTGTCACTACTGAGCAGTACACTTCCGCTGTCTTTCAGACGCTTTTGCTGCTTTGGCTGGCCCTGAAGTGGGAAGAAGAGAGGAAAAATTCGCTAATTCTTTGGATGGCTTTTGTGGCTGGAACGTGCGCTGCTAATTTGGTGACAACTCTGCTCATCCTTCCCCCTCTTATCCTATTCATCCTCCGAGAGGACCCAACCATCCTGCGCAACCGCAGCCTGCTTCTCAAAGCTTCAGCCTTAGCTTTGCTTCCCCTCTTTAGCTACGCCTATGTTTACATCCGGGGAGCACAGCATCCGGAATGGAGGGGGCAAGGGGAATGGCCAAGCACGTTGGCTTGGTTCTTGGAATTCCTCACTGCCCCTCAGGGGCGGTCTGAGATGAGCTGGACCCTCTGGCCTCCAAGCCCAAATTACCCCTGGCTTGCCTTCAGCGAATTGTCCTGGCCGGTAATGCTTATGGGATTAGCCGGCTGGGCTTTTTTGGGCCGGAAGAAAGCGCCCCTATTCTACGGAACAGCCTTGCTCTACCTCGCCTTCTGCTACATTGACCGCTTCGGCAATTGGTATCAGGTCATAATGCCCCTTTACCCCTTGATAATCATCGGAGCTGCGGCCTTTACCGAGCGAATTCTCAGAGCCTGGCCTAATCCTGGAGTTCGCCTTGCCTTGGGCGCTTTCCTTGCCTTAATCTTTGCTTGGCGATTGGCTAAGAGCTACCCAATGGCTGACCAAAGCGGAAGGCCTGATGCTACAGCCCTTGAGCCGGGTTGGGCCATTCTGGCCGATAACCCTCCTCCGGGAAGCTGCATCGCTGGAACTTACTCCGAAAACCTCGCCCTCCAATACCTCATGAGCATCTGGGGAGCGAAGCCGAAGGTTCACCCTGTCACAATGGAAGAAGCCTTGAAAAGGGCTTGGCAAGGGGAAACCTGTTACATTACCCGCCAGGCCGTGCACCTCTTAGGCCCTTGTCCTAAAAGCCTTCACCCTTCTTCAGCAGGGGAGAACTTAATCCTACTCCAAACTCGGCCCACCGCGGAACTACCGCAAGAAGCCTGCTTGCGGGAGTGCTTCCCAATCAAACTTGTGGGCACAGAGATAGCACCAGGCCTGAAGGTTGCCGGCTATGCTGTGGGCTGGGAAGGAGGGAAATTCCGCATAACCCTTTTCTGGCAAGCAACACGTTCCATTGCCTCAGACTATTTCATCTCAGTCCGAGTCATCCAGGGGGAAAGATTTTTCCAGCAAGACCATCCACCCGTCTGGGGAGCATACCCTACTTCCTGCTGGAAGCCAGGCGAAATCGTTCGGGATGATTATTTCCTGGAAGTGCCCCCAGGCCAGGCGGGGACAATTAAGCTTGTCATTTATTACCTGAAAGGAAAGGAGCCAGTTCCAGTAAGTGAAACGATCCTTCCTAACGGCGACGCCACCGGGGAATAGGGAAAGGTATACGCCATCGTCTCTTTTCCACCTTCTCTAAGCGCCCATCCCGTCTTAGCTTATATTCTTCACCCCTCCACACAATCCTCCTTCCAAACGGTGCCCAGACCCACAGGGCGAACTGGAAAATGTCAGCCAGAGGCAAAAGCAAAATGTTCCTGCGCATCTCCTTATACTCCATGAACCTTAAGGCCAGCCAGCCTACAAAGAGCCTTAAGCCTAAAGATAGAAGCAAAACGGCACGCGAGAAGAAAGAAAAGCCTGTCAGTAAACAGAGGATAAAGGAAAGGGGGATGGAGAAGGTCAAAAGCACCTCGGGGTAAAGCAGAGGGCGACTGACCCACACACAGCGCATCCACCTAAGCTGCCTTGACCACAATTCACGCCAGGAAACTGGCCCGAGGATGGTGTCAACAATGCAGCGAGAAAGGTATACAAACTTACCAGTGGCTCTGACCCTTGCCCCTGCCTCGTGGTCATCGGCCAGGTAATCGGCAAAGGATTTGAACCCACCAATCTCTTCCAAAGTCTCCCGCCTCAAAGCTATGGTAGAGCCGAAAGCATACCCCATTTTCATCCACCTAAGGCCAATGGAAGCAGAGGGCAAAAGATTCGTGCTTATGTATATGGCTTCAAGCTTAGCAGCCATGGTCAAGGCCTCTTTCCCACGGTAAAAAGAGGTCACAAGCCCTATCTCCGGCTTCTTCAGGGGTGAAACAACTCGCCTGAGGTAATCAGGGGGGACGCGGAAATCGCTATCGGAGGCTACGAGGATAGGATAAGAAGCGTGCTTGCTTAGTATTTCCAACATCCCAGCCTTACGGTTGGCGCTCTGGGGTTCGGCTATTATGACCTTGACTGGGATTTGGGGGTACTCTTCCTTTAGGCGCTTTATCACCGGCAAAGTTGGCTCATTTGGGGTTTCAACCCCGAAGAGGATTTCGTACTGGGGGTAATCCTGAGTGAAGAAGCTTTTGAGGTTGAGGTAAGCTTCGTAATCAAACCCCTTTATGGGCTTTAGGACGGACACAGGCGGGCTAAAGGTTGGGTCAATCTCATCCTTCTGGCGGTAAAAAGCCCAGGTGGAAATGAGGGCCACAATCCAGTACACCCAGCTTACGAAAATGATAAGGCTTATGAAGACTTCAAGGTGCATGGCTTACCCTCCGCAGCGAAGGATAAGTAGTTAAACGAATCCCCCTTTCCTCAATAACTTGACGGATGCGGGGGCTCAAAAGAGTAGCCAGGTCACCAGGGTTGGGCCCAAGCGGGCTGAGGGTCTTGCCCGAAGTTGGGTGGAAGTAAAGCTCGGCTGAGCCTCCCCTGAGGTTTTTAAGGACAGCCTCTACGTACTCTTCCGTCATGCTCCCAGTTTTGAACAAGCCATAAACCTTATCGGTTACGATCAAGCCACTTCTTTTAGCAAGCTTTATAGCCCAAGATGTTAAAGGGGCATAGATAAGTGCCCAAAGTGTGCTCAGGAAGAAGCGCCTCGGGGGGAACTTCAGCGAAAGCCTCCAATCATCCCGTGGAATTCTTATCCCGCTAGCTCCGGCTTCTTCGGCCAGGCGAAGGAATTTGGGGAAGATGAGGGGGTGGATGTGAAAATGGAGGTGGCCGTCCACATGAGAGAGGGGCAAGCCAGTAGCCAGGAATCTCCGGAACTGCTCCTCAATCTCCCTGAACAACGCTCGGCGGGCATCCTGGCGGAAGAGGATTAAGAGGCCCACCGCTGGCCCACTACGCAACTTCCCCTCACTATCGGTCAGCCCTGCAAGTTCACGAGGGGGCAAAGTAGGCCACCCCTCGGCCATGGTCACATGCAAGCCGACAGCTAAGGAAGGGTTCTCCTGAGCAAGCCTTACAGCTTCCTCAAAGGCCTTACCCCCTACCATGAGGCTCGCGCTGGTGAGGACCCCCTCCCGGTGTGCTCGGATTATCGCCTCGTTTATCTCCCGGCAATCCCCGAAGTCATCAGCATTGAATATCACCCATGGGCCACTCATCTTCACCTCAGCTTGCGAATTTACCCCGCAGAGCAAGCCCGCAACAAACGGAAAAGGCCAGCAAAGTCACCAGGCTCAAGCCAGCCCCGAGGTAAAAGCTGGTGGGATGGTAACGGAAAGTGACAATGTGTTCACCCTCGGGGACAATTACCCCGCGGAAAGCCCCGTTCACTTTGTAGACAGTAGCCGGATGCCCATCCACTTCTGCTCTCCAGCCGGGGTATAAACTTTCTACGTACACTAAGAGCCTTGGAACCTCCGCCTGAACCTGCAAGACAGTGAAAGCTTCGCCTCGTTCTATAATTTTAACCCCTTCACTTGCCCCCAGAGGCGCCTTTGGAAGGTTGGGGAAAGAGCTTGGGACTACAGCCATAGACTCCGGGGCAAAATCTGGGGAGTTTAGGATTGAGACTATTTCTCGGTTGGATTGGGCCTTCCGCACCTCGGAAACCAGGTAAGCCCTCGGATTGAAGCCAAAGAAGGCGTAAAATTTGAGCCCGCCTTTTTCGTAAAGGAGCTTGAAAGCACCATGGATTATATCTCTTTGCGTGGCCAGAATGTGGACGTTCATCAGTTTGAGGCGGGTTATCTCTTCTACTTCAGCCATGATTTCCTTGTGCCAAGCCATTTGAAGCGGGGCCATCCCGGAGACGTTCTCAAGGCCGATGAAAATCCCGAAGTCCCGGAATCCGCTCTCATTTCCGTCAATCCTGAAGGTGCCTGGAATGGCCTGCAAGGGGGCAAATTTTTCTACCACGTCAAAAGGAGGCCAAATCCCCCTTGCCGGCTCCAAAATTCTGCCCATGTTTATGGTGAAAAGGTCCAGGAGGAGGATAGCCGGCAAAAGGAGATAGCGCAGGCTTTTTCCGGCGAACTCAAAGGCACTCCATATGGCCAGAAGCAGCAAGGAATCGTAGGCCAAGGAGTCCAAAAGCCAGCTGTACTGAGGGGGTTGGCCAGGCCATGCCTT
>CAYOIS010000112.1:0-6767 GCA_964404055.1 uncultured Anaerolineae bacterium
TTATGGACACTTTTGAAGTCCTTAAAAAACTTTCGGAAGCACCTGGAGTCTCCGGCAGTGAGGGCGGGGTATCCCAAATAGTGGCTGAGGAGTTCAAAAAATACGTGGATGAGCTCAGGACCGACGCCCTCGGTAATGTCATCGGCCTTAAGAAGGGCACTGGGCCTTCCCCAAGCCGCATAATGCTCGCCGCCCATATGGACGAAATCGGCCTCATGGTCTCGGAAATAGAGAAGGGGTTCATCCGCTTTACAACAGTCGGAGGAATAGACGATAGAATCCTCCTCGGCCAGGAGGTCATAGTCCACGGCTTAAAGCCACTACCTGGCATAATCGCTTCTAAACCACCTCACTTGCTTTCCCCAGAGGAGCGCAAGAAGGTAGCCCCAAAAGACCAGCTCTTTGTAGACGTAGGCTTGCCCGAGGAAGAGGTCAAGGCTTTGGTTAAGGTGGGGGATTTCATAAGCTTCGCCGCTAAGTGCGTGAGACTGCAAGGGGATATGGCCTCCGGTAAGGCCTTTGATGATAGGGCTTCGGTAGCAGCCCTCATCTGCTGCCTTGAGCACCTCTCCCAAATGAAGCACCGCTGGGATGTATACGCTGTGGCCACTTCCCAAGAGGAGATGGGCTTAAGGGGAGCAATCGTGAGTGCTTACGGGATAGCTCCAGACCTGGCCATAGCTATAGACGTCGGCTTTGGCGATAGCCCAGGCATTTCCGAGGCCGAAACGGTGAAAGTGGGGAAAGGGCCAGCCATTGCCATAGGCCCCAATTTCCACCCCATCCTCAGAGAAGCCCTGGTTAAAACCGCCCAAGAGCTGGAAATCCCCTACCAGACCGAAGCCATCCCAGGCCCCAGTGGCACCGACGCCTGGGCCATACAAGTCTCAAGGGAAGGGGTCCCAACCGCACTCCTCTCCATACCCTTGCGCTACATGCATACCCCAGTGGAAACCCTATCCCTCAAAGACATTGAGCGTACCGGCTTGCTCTTGGCTCATTTCATCTCCAGGCTGGAAAAATTCCCCCCGGAGTAAAAACATGCTCTTAAAGGAACTATCCGAAGCTATTGGCGTCTCCGGAAACGAGGAAAAAGTCCGCAAAATCATAGAGGAATACATCAAGCCCCACGTGGACAAAGTCTCGGTAGACAGCATCGGCAATTTAATTGCCTTCAAGCAGGGCGATGGCTCCTACCCCCTCAAGGTAATGTTAGCTGCCCACATGGACGAAATCGGACTCATGGTCACTTACATAAACGAAAAGGGTTACCTCCACTTCCGCCCAGTGGGAGGAGTTGACGAGCGGATTCTCCCGGGTAAGAGGGTCCTTGTGGGGGAAAAGGCCATACCGGGAGTAATCGGCCTAAAGCCTGTCCACCTCCTCAAGGAAGAGGAACGTTCCCAAGTTGCCCCGGTGGAGAGCCTCGTAATAGACATAGGGGCCTCGGATAAGAGCTCGGCGGAGAAGATGGTGAAAGTTGGGGATTATGCCACATTTGACGTAGCCTTCCAGGAGCTTGGGGCCCGAAGGGTTAAAGGGAAAGCGTTTGATGACCGGGCAGGATGTGCCGTGCTGGCGGAGTTGGTGAAGGAGCGGTATCCTTTTGACCTATACGCTGTGTTTACTGTCCAGGAGGAAGTGGGGCTGCGAGGGGCAAAGGTGGCCGCCTACGCCATTGAGCCCGATGCCGCCTTTTCCATAGAAGGCACCGTAGCCGATGACTTACCGAAGGAGAAGGATGTAAGCCCCACTACAAGGCTTGGCCACGGCCCCGCCATAACCATCATGGACCGAACATTCGTCGCTTTCCACCCGCTCGTTCGCCTCTTAGCGGAGACTGCCGAGGCCGAAGGAATACCTTACCAGTTCAAGCAGCCGCTGGTCGGAGGGACTGACTCCGGTGCCATCCACCTGACCAAGAAAGGGGTCCCCTCCGCTACAGTGGCAGTCCCATGCCGATACATCCATTCCCCGGTTTCAATCCTGAGCCTGGATGACCTTGAAAACACAATCCGCTTGATGGAAGCAACGCTTAAAAGGCTGAAGCCTGAACACCTGAAATTGGAATGAGGAGGAGAAATGGTAGAGCTCATAAGGACTTTGACCGAAACTTACGGACCAGCGGGGAATGAAAGCCGCATCCGTCAGGTCCTGCGAGATAAGGTGAAGGATAAAGTTGATGAAGTTAAAGTGGATGCCCTGGGCAACCTGATCGCCCTGAGGAAAGGGAGAGGGGGCAAGAAAGTTATGCTTGCCGCTCACATGGATGAAATAGGCATCGTGGTCAATTACGTGGACGAGAAAGGTTTCCTCCGCTTCTCGGCCCTGGGTGGTGTTTTCCCCCATACGCTTATAGGGAATAGGGTGGAGTTTGAGAACGGCGTAGTGGGGGTCATAGGAGTGGAGAAGCTGGAAAGCCCGGATAAAGTCCCAACTTTTGACAAGCTCTACATAGACGTAGGTGCCGAAAGCCGAGAGGATTGCCCAGTGAAAGTGGGAGATATCGGGGTTTTCTCCCGCCCCTTGATAGCCCAAGGGCAAAGGCTCATCGCTAAAGCCTTTGATGACCGCATAGGATGCGCTGTCTTAGTAAAGCTTCTTGAGGAAATCAAAGATTGCGAGCATGACCTTTACATAGTTTTCACTGTCCAAGAGGAGCTTGGGCTTAGGGGAGCAGTCACTTCAGCTTACGGCATCGCCCCCGATGTTGGGATAGCGGTGGATGTAACCCGGACTGGTGATACCCCTGAGGCTCCCAAGATGGCGGTAGCCTTGGGCAAGGGGCCGGCAGTGAAAGTCAAAGACGCCCGCATGATTTCTCACCCTGGGGTAAGGCAAGCCCTCATCCGTTCCGCTGAGCAGAGCGGAATCCCTTACCAGCTTGAAGTCCTGGAAGGCGGCACTACCGATGCTGCCGCCATACAGCTCACAAGGGAAGGCATCCCTACCGGGGTTATCTCCATCCCCTGCCGCTACATCCATACCCCTTCGGAGATGGTGGACCTAAGGGATGTGGAGAACGCTGTGAAGCTCCTCTTGGCTTACTTGTCATCCAAAGAACTCACGTAGTGATGGATGGGGGAGCGAAACCGATGAGAGGTGGCGGAAGATATGCGAAAAAGAACTGAGTTCTTGCTAATCGTTTTCTTAGTCTTGGCTTTCCTCTGTTGTGCTGTAATCTTTTATGCCGGAGGACTATGGGCTGTTTACCGCTACGTGGGCGCAAGGGAAAAGTTGACCCCAACCCCCGTCACTGTAACCCCGAAGCCGGGTGGGGTATTGAGGTTGGCAGGCTCGGAGCCTGTGACCCTTGACCCAGCTTTGGTAGAAGACGTTTACTCCGCTGAATACATAACCAAAATCTTCTCCGGCCTTGTGACCTTGGATGAATCCTTGGAAGTTGTGCCCGATTTGGCCGAACGGTGGGAAGTAAGCAAAGATGGTACCGTCTACACCTTTTACCTTCGGAAAAATGCCCGCTTCCATAACGGTAAACCCGTCACTGCTGAAGACGTGAAATACTCCCTGGAAAGGGCATGCGACCCCGCTACAGGTTCCCTCACCGCCGGAATCTACCTTGACGACATAAAGGGGGTAAAGGAGAAGCTGGCTGGGGAAGAACCGGAGATAAAGGGAGTTGAGGTCCTGGACAAATACACCATCCGCATCACAATTGATGCCCCCAAGGCCTACTTCCTGGCCAAGCTAACCTATCCAGTGGCTTTTGTGGTGGACAAAGAGAATGTGGAAAGCGGGCCGGATTGGACCTCCCAGCCCAATGGGACTGGCCCGTTCATGCTGGAAAGCTACGACCCCAAAAAGGGCATAACCCTTAAAGCCTTTGATGATTTCTACGCTGGCAGACCCCTCCTTGACCGAATTGAGTTCATCTTCCCAGAGGGCTCGCCCTTCGTAATGTATCAGACGGGGGAATTGGATGTAGTCTCGGTAGGGGTGGAGAACATAGAGCAGGTCCTTGACCCCAGTAACCCGTTGAGCAAGGAGCTGCTTAAGGTCCCCTCGCTGAACCTAATGTATGTAGCTTTCAACGTGGAGAAAGAGCCATTCAACGACCCCGATGTCCGCCGGGCTTTTGCTTGCGCTACCGACCGCAAAGCTATAGTCAAGGCTTTGCTTAAAGGCATGGTTAATGAAGCGAAAGGCATCCTTCCTCCGGGAATGCCCGGCTACAATGAGAAAGTAAAAGGCTTGGCTTGTGAACCCTCACAAGCGTTAAAATTTCTCCAGAAATCTTCTTACGGTGGAGCAGAGGGGTTGCCCCCTATAACCCTGAGCGTAAGCGGAAACTCACTGCTTGCGGAAGCCTTGGTCAGGATGTATAAAGATAAATTAGGGGTGGGTTTGGAGATTGAACAAATGCCGTGGGATCTTTTCTTGCAGGAAGTGAACAAACACACCCTCCAGATGTTCATCCTGGGCTGGAGCGCCGACTACCCAGACCCCCACAATTTCCTGGACATCCACTTCCACAGCCAAAGCCCAGGGAATAACACCGGCTACTCCAATCCAGAAGTAGATAAGCTCTTGGAGGAAGCGAGGGTGGAAAAGGACCAAGATAAGCGGATGGAACTTTACCAAAAAGCTGAAGAGCTTATCCTTAAGGATGCACCGTGGGTTCCCCTCTTCCACGGAATTGATTATGTCCTTGTAAAGCCCTACGTGCGAGGGCTGGTCCTGCTGCCAACCGGGACTTATTACTTCAACAAAACCTATATAGCCAAATGATTGGGAGGGGATATGGGAGCACTTCTGGAGATAAAGAACCTTAAAACCCGCTTCTTCACCCAAGATGGGGTGGTCCATGCCGTAAATGGGATTTCCCTCTACCTCAACGAGGGTGAAACCCTGGGGCTTGTTGGGGAATCAGGCTGCGGCAAAAGCGTGAGCATGCTCTCAGTCCTAAGGCTCATCCCCCAGCCCCCAGGCAAAATCGTCGGGGGAGAAGTGTGGTTTGAGGGCAAAGACCTGCTCAAGATAAGCGAGGATGAGATTAGGAAAATCCGGGGCAACAAGATAGCAATGATTTTCCAAGACCCGATGACCTCGCTAAACCCCGTCCTAACCATAGGGCAGCAGCTTGGCGAACCCCTGATGCTTCACATGGGGATGAGCAAGAAAGAAGCCAGGGAAGAATCAATCCGCCTGCTTAAGATGGTTGGAATACCCGAGCCTGAAAAGCGTTTGGATGATTACCCCCATCAGTTCTCGGGAGGGATGCGCCAGAGAGTCATGATAGCAATGGCCTTGGCCTGCAACCCCAAAATCCTCATCGCCGATGAGCCAACCACCGCCTTGGATGTGACCATCCAGGCCCAGATAATTGACCTGGTGAAGAGGCTGAGGGATGAAATAGGGATGGCTATAATCTGGATAACCCACGACTTGGGGATAATAGCTGGGCTGGCTCAGAGGGTGAACGTGATGTATGCTGGCTTCATCATTGAAACCGCCCCAGTCAAGAAGCTTTACGGTGACCCTCGCCACCCTTATACTCTGGGACTACTCCGCTCGGTCCCAAGGCTTGATGCCCCTGTTAAAGAGAAACTAACGCCTATTGAAGGCCTTCCGCCAGACCTCATCGGCCTTCCGCCAGGCTGTCCCTTCGCCCCAAGGTGCGAATACGCAATTGACCGCTGCCTGGAGGAGAACCCTCAATTGGAACCTATAGATACAGACCATTCCGTTGCCTGCTGGGTGGACGTTAAAACTCGCAAGCCAAGATTTTAAGGGGAGGGGTGGTAAATGGAGCAGAAAGATGGAGTCCTTGTGCGTGTGGAGAACCTCAAGAAATACTTCCCCATAACCAGGGGCATAATCTTCCAAAAGACTATAGGTTACGTCCGAGCGGTTGATGACGTAAGCTTCTTCATCCGTAGAGGAGAGACCTTTGGCCTGGTAGGGGAATCAGGCTGCGGTAAAACCACCGTTGGCCGCACTATACTCCAGCTCTATCGCCCTACCGCCGGAAAAGTCTACTTTGACGGGATTGACCTTACTACCCTCAAAGGCGAAGAGTTACGCCGAATGCGCCGCCGGATGCAGATTATATTCCAGGACCCCTACGCCTCCCTCAACCCAAGGATGACCGTAGGAGATATAATTGGGGAGCCATTGGAGATACACGGAATTGCCAAGGGGAAAGAGAAGCGAGAAAGGGTCATGGAACTACTCCAAATCGTAGGCCTGAACCCCTACTTCATAAACCGCTACCCACACGAATTCTCTGGAGGTCAAAGGCAGCGCATAGGGGTAGCCAGGGCCTTAGCCATGTACCCCGATTTCATCGTGTGCGATGAGCCAATATCGGCGTTGGATGTGTCAATTCAGGCCCAGATTATAAACCTGCTGGAAGAACTCCAGGAAAAATTCGGCCTAACTTACCTCTTCATTGCCCACGATTTAGCGGTAGTCCGCCACATATCGGACAGGGTAGCAGTGATGTACCTGGGCAAGATTGTGGAGCTTACTGACCGGAATACCCTCTACAGCAATCCCCTGCACCCTTACACTCAGGCCCTCCTTTCAGCAGTCCCGATTCCGGATCCGGTGGTGGAAGAGCGCCGGCGGCGAATAATCCTCAAGGGCGAAATCCCAAGCCCTGCCAATCCCCCATCAGGCTGCCGCTTCCACACCCGTTGTCCTGTTGTGATGGACATATGCAAGGAAGTGGAGCCTGAATTTAAGGATGTCGGCGGCGGGCATTGGGTAGCTTGCCATAGGGTTTAAAAGGAGAAAAATCTTGC
>CAYOIS010000113.1:0-6717 GCA_964404055.1 uncultured Anaerolineae bacterium
TAAATTTGACATACGCCCTTTTCTCTGGTAAGCTTTTATTACCAAAAGCCAGGAGGGCTGCCATGAGCGAGCCTTTGATTTTTGAATTAAGCTCCCCAGGCCGAAAGGCTTTCACCTTGCCCCCTCTGGATGTACCACCATCGGACCTGCCGAAGGAATACTTAAGGGATGAGCTCCCTTTGCCCGAAGTCTCTGAGGTTGATGTAGTGCGCCATTACCTCAGGCTTTCTCAGCTTAACTTTGCCGTGGACAAAGGCTTTTACCCCCTGGGAAGCTGCACGATGAAATATAACCCTAAGGTGAACGAGGAGGCCGCTTCCTTGCCCGGCTTCACCCGAATCCACCCATACCAAGATGAATCGACAGTCCAGGGCGCTTTGAAACTCATGTACGAACTTCAGGAATACCTCAAGGAGATAGGCGGATTTGCCGGAGTAAGCCTTCAGCCTGCGGCCGGAGCGCACGGGGAATTCAGCGGAGTGCTTATGATGCGGGCTTACCATTGGGCTAAGGGGGACACAAAGCGCCACAAGGTCCTCATACCTGACTCGGCCCACGGCACCAACCCCGCTTCTTCAGCTATGAGCGGCTGCACTGTGGTGGAGATAAAATCGGATGAAAGGGGAAACATTGACCTTGAAGAACTGAAGCGCCACTGCGATGAAACCCTCATCGGCCTCATGCTAACTAACCCCAATACCCTCGGCCTCTTTGAGGAGCAGATTCTGGAAGTAGCCCGCGTAGTCCACGAGGCTGGCGGCCTCCTCTACGGGGATGGGGCAAACCTCAATGCCATGGTGGGGATAACTAAGCCTGGTGACCTTGGGTTTGATGTGCTCCACTTCAACCTCCACAAGACCTTCTCTACCCCTCATGGAGGAGGGGGGCCAGGAGCTGGTCCAGTGGGAGCATCGGAAAAACTGGTGGATTTCCTCCCAGGCCCAATAGTGGTTAAAGAAGGCGAAAGGTACAAACTGGCTTGGCCTCCTAAGTCCATAGGGCGGGTTAAAGCTTTTTACGGCAACTTCTTGGTCTTCATCAAAGCTTACGTCTACATCCGGATGATGGGAGCTGAGGGGCTGAAGCAAGTCGCTGAAAATGCCGTCCTAAATGCTAACTACTTGAGGGTGCGTCTCAAGGAAGTTTACCCGCTGCCTTATGACCGGTTGTGCAAGCACGAATTCGTCCTTTCCGGGAGGCTTCCCGATGCCCCACAAGTTCGCACTATAGACATCGCCAAACGGCTGATAGATTACGGCTTCCATCCACCGACAATTTACTTCCCACTCATAGTTCCGGAAGCACTTATGATTGAGCCTACGGAGACTGAAAGCAAAGAGACACTGGATGCTTTCATAGAGGCCTTGTTCCAGATAGCCAAAGAGGCCAAGGAAAATCCGGAGCTTTTGCACCAAGCTCCTCACACCTCTCCAGTCCGTAGGCTTGATGAGGTAAGGGCGGCCCGTCAGCCCAAGCTGCGCTGGACAGGTTGAGCTTAAAATAGGCCAAAGAGGTGGGCGACCGAAATTAAAACCACCAAAATTAGGAAGCGGCGAACCCACACCGCCCCCCACTCAACGCTGAAGTGGGTCGCTACCCATGCTCCTACTATGCTTCCCAAAGCTAAGATAAAACCTGACCTCCATTCTACTTGATTGTTCCCGGCAAAAATTAGGAGAGCGGCCACGGTGTAAATTAACACAATGGCCATTTTTACTGCATTGGCCCTTACTAAATCGTATCCGACCCCCAAGACAAGCCCGGCCAGAAGGAAGATTCCGACCCCAGCTTGGATGAAGCCGCCATAAACACCGATGGCAAAAAATATAGCGAGCTCTTTCCAGCCAGGCCTCTTCTCCATCTCTTGAATTTTCCCCTTTATCCATTGCTCCGGCCTTAGGATTACAGAGCCCAGCATAGCTAACATCACCAAGCCTATGACTTTGCGCATTATCTCTTCTGGCACGTTAACAGCAATTTGCGCTCCCACAATCGCCCCCAAAGTAGCGGGTAAACCAAGGTAAATAGCACCTTTGAGGTCCAGCACTTTGAGCCTCTTAAACTCGCTTGAGCTCGTGAGGCATTGTAAGAGAATAGCAACTCTGTTAGTGCCGTTGGCGGCGTTGGCTGTAAGCCCGGCCAACATTAGGGCCGGAAGGGAAACCAGCGAGCCGCTTCCAGCCATAGTATTTACGAACCCGGAAACAAAACCGGCTACTATAAGTAGAAAGAAAACCCCAAGGCTCATTGCACCCTCCTTTGGCCTAATTTTATGCACTGCGGTCAATTTCTCCAAGTCCTCGCTCTTTCTTCAGCGCCTCGTAACTACCCCGGCTTTCATTGCGAGCCTCTGAAGGCAGCGAAGCAATCTCCAACTATCGGTTAGGAAATGCTCCAGCAAAGGCCCAAAGAGGCTGATTTCAAGCGGCCGGAGGGGTTTTGCCAAATTTACAAATCCATGCTATCCTTAAGCCAAGGAGGGCTTATGGGGGGAAAATATCTAATCTTTGACGCCCATAACGACCTTTTGCAGACCGCTTACAAGGGGTCGGTTAACATCCTTCGTAGGAATTCCCACGGTCACTCCGATATCCCCAGGCTTATGGAAGGAGGCGTAACGGCTCAAGTCCTCGCCCTTTTTATCCCCACTGATGAGCTTCCTTCAGGCCCGCTCCGGTATACCCTTCACCTCATGGACATCGTTTTTAAGGTCTTGGAAGAAAGCGGGGGCAAAGTTGTGCTGGCCCGCAAGGCTGAGGATATAAAGAGGGCAAAGGAGGAAGGAAAAATGGCCCTCGTCCTATCTATGGAAGGGGCCGAAGGCCTGGAGGAAGATTTGTCGGTCTTGAGGATGCTCTATAGGCTTGGGCTTAGGATGGTGGGAATTGCTTGGAGCCGGCGCAATCGGGCTGCCGATGGCGTTACCGAAGAAGGGCCTGATGAGGGCCTTACCCCTTACGGAGTAGAACTCGTTGAGGAATTGAACCGCTTGGGCATCATAATTGACGTAAGTCACCTCGCCCCCAAAGGGGTAGCCCAGGTCCTCAAGCTAAGCAAACACCCAATAGTGGCCTCTCACTCCAATGCCTACGCTCTTTGTCCCCATTACCGCAACCTAACTGATGCCCAAATAAAAGCAATCGCTGAGAAGGGTGGCGTCATAGGGGTTAATTTTGTGCCCCGTTTTCTCTCCCCAAGGCCGGAGAAGGCTTCCATCGAAGATGTCCTTGACCACATTGACTATATCGCTAAGTTAGGGGGTATAGATTGCGTGGGGCTGGGGTCAGATTTTGATGGCTTCACCGATCCGCCGCCGAAGGGACTTGAGGATGCCACTTGTTTCCCCCGCATAGCCGATGGTTTGCTCAAGAAGGGCTACAGCGAGGATGCGGTGGAGAAAATAATGGGTGGCAATTTCCTCAGGGTTTTTGAGGAAGTGGTGGGATGACCTCAAACTCCACAACCTCGGTCTGCAGCATTTTCCCTTCCAAGAACCCCAAGGCTTGCACTTTATGTTTCCCCTCCTTAAGGGGCCACAGGAAGCGATAAGGGGGGCTATCAAAGGAAGCCACCTTTTCTCCATCCAAAATTATCTCAACTCGCTCCAGATTCAAAGCGCTTTCCACCAAAATTTCGGCCTTCTGGTCCTTTAGCGGAACAGAATCCACCAAACGATAGCGGGAATTTGGCCTTGGGCTCACGATTAATAGCGGCTCTTCTTGAGATTCTTGGGGGAATATAGGGAAGCCTTGCTCCCTTGCCCAGGAGATGGCCTCAGATGGGAAGATGGTTACCACCTTTTCCACCACCCTTTCTGGCGGGGTGGAGGGCGAGGCGGGTAGGCCTGTAAGGGAGTCAATTTTAACCACGCGGTGGAGGGAACAAGTTTGAGTGGGCTCGGTGCCAGCAATGAAAAGCTCACGACGACGGTGGGGGCAGTACGGGTTTGGTAGCATGCCCGAAAAGGCGCAAACCTCCAGCTCCACTATACCTTCTGGCTTTGGGAAATCTTGTATCGGGAGGCCCCTGTGGGCCTTTTCCATGAAATCGTGCCAGATTGGGGCAGCCCCTGTTATCCCCGAAACCTCATACATCGGGGAATGGTCTGCATTCCCCACCCATACCCCTGTTACAAGCCTTGGGGTATAGCCCACAGTCCAGTTATCCCGCCAATCAGTTGTAGTGCCGGTTTTGACGGCTGCGGGGCGGCTGAGGTTCAACACGCTTCCTCGCCCAAATCCTATGACCCTCGCTTCATCGTCCGAGAGGATGTTAGTTATGAGGTAAGCCACCCTTTCGTCCAAAACGCGAGGGCCAATCCGCGGCCTGGCTTCCCAGAGGATTTGGCCTTTGGAGTCTTCAACCCTTAAGATGGCGAATGGGGTAACCCTGTAACCGCCGTTGGCAAAGGCAGCGTAGGCTGCCACAAGCTCCAAAAGCGGCACTTCCCCTCCACCCAGGGTTAAGGAAAGGCCGTACCGTTCCGCTTCCTTAAGTGTTGTTATCCCCAGCTTTTTGGCTAACTCCAGGACGTTTTCCACCCCTACCTCATCTAAGACCCGGACAGCTGGGACGTTAAGGGATGAACCCAAGGCTTCCCTTAGGGAGACAGGGCCGTGATAGGTCTTATCGTAATTCACCGGTGTGTAAGGCTTGCCCTCAGCTGTTAAGAAGGTTGTCGGTACATCCAAAAGCATAGTGGCAGGGGTGAAACCTCGGCTAAGGGCAACAGCGTAGGTGAATGGCTTAAAGGCCGAGCCTGGTTGGCGTGGGACAATGGCCATGTTTATTGCCCCACTTATAGAAGGATTGAAGAAGTCCGGGCTCCCGACCATGGCCAGGATTTCGCCATTGGATGGGTTGAGGGCTACGAGGGCTGCGTTGTTGACGTTGTGCGGAGGCTTTTCCTGAGATAAGCGTTCAAGGTGCCTGCGGATGACCTCTTCCGCTTCCCGCTGTAAATCCAAATCAAGGGTCGTGTAAACGTGAAGGGTTCGGGCTTGAGAGGGTAATGGGAGGCGTTTTAGCTCCTCCTGAGCGAAGAAGACAAAGTGAGGTGCTTGTATTGGGAAAGGGGAAGAGGCGAATTGAAGCTTCTGGTTCAAAGCGAGCTGGGCCTCTTCCTGGGTTATGTAGCCATTTTTCACCATGAGGGAGAGCACGATTTTGAGCCTGGCTCTGGCCTCTTCCGGATTCTGCAGCGGGTTGCAAGTTGACGGACACTGTGGGAGACCAGCCAGAAGAGCCCCTTCGGCCAGGGAAAGTTCTCTCACGTCTTTGCCGAAATAGGCTTCGGCAGCGGCCTTGATGCCATAGGCGAAGTTCCCGTAATAAGTGTGGTTGAGGTAATAGGCTAAGATTTGGTCCTTGGGGTAGCGCAAGGTTATAAGCCAGGCCAAGATTATCTCCCGGAGCTTGCGGCGCAAAGTTCTTTCGTATCGCTCATCTGGAGGTAGGATGAAGTTTCGCACTACTTGCTGGGTTATAGTGCTTCCGCCCATGACAATTTCTCGGCCCCTCAAGTTAGCGATTATGGCCCTCAGCACCCCTTTTGGGTCAAAGCCGGGGTTGGAGTAGAAGGAAGCATCTTCAGTAGCTATGGTCGCTTGGCGGATGAAAAGGGGGATTTCTTCCAGCGGTAAAGGTGAGAATTTGCCACTATTAGGGCCGGGGGCCTCATAAAGGAGCCGGCCTTTGCGGTCATAGAACCTCACGGTGGAAAGGCCTAACGGTTCCGAAGGCAAAGTCGGTTCGGGCAAGCCTTCAAGCAGCCAGGCCAGAAAGCTTATCAGGGGAAGCAATAAGATGATGAATAGGAGCCATCGCTTCATCTTCGGTTCAGCTCATAGATGATGCGTAGGCCTTTCAGGGTCAGCCAAGGGTCTACAATCTGTATGGCCTTAGTTTCCCGTGCGATGAGGTTAGCGAAGGCTCCCGTAGCTATGACCTTCATATCGGGGCCGAGCTCTTCCCGGAACCGAGCTACCATCCCTTCCACAAGCCCAGCATAACCGAATATCAGACCGGATTGAATGCTGTGGGTGGTATTAGTGCCGATAGCTTTTGGTGGGCGTTCCAGCTCTACCCTGGGAAGCTTGGCAGTGTGCAAGAAGAGGGCTTCTGCGGCTATAGCGATTCCAGGGGCAATCGCTCCTCCCAAGTAGTCCCCCTCTCTGGATATGGCATCAAAGATAGTTGCGGTGCTGAAATCAACCACACACGCTGGGCCTCCGTAGAGGCGGAAAGCAGCTGCGGCATTAGCGACCCTATCGGCCCCTACTTCTCGGGGGTTATCGTAGCGGATTCGGACTCCGGTCTTTACCCCTGCCCGCACTATGAGTGGGGTAAGTTGAAAGTAGCGCTGGCTTATCTCCTCAAAGGTGGAGGTAAGTGGTGGGACCACGCTGGAGATGACTATGCCTTCAATTTCTTTCGGAGAATGAGGGGTTTGGGAGAAAAGGGAGAGGATTAAGATAGCATATTCGTCAGCCGTTCGGTGGTGTTGAGTTGAAATGCACCAATGGGAAGCAAGGTTTTCGCCATCCCAAAGGCCTATGACGATTTTAGTATTACCGATATCAATAGCCAAGAGTTTGCCCATAGTAACCTTTCGCCGATTGAATGATAAAGCAAAACTGCTGATTGCGCAAGGCTTTCCGGTCCCCACGTGTGTGAGCAAGGGGGCTTGACTGAAGTCAGCCTCTTTTGGCCTTTGGC
>CAYOIS010000114.1:0-6689 GCA_964404055.1 uncultured Anaerolineae bacterium
AAAGTGTGGTAAACTAAATTTTGTAGACAAGGCCTCAAAAGGCCAAACATTTAGTATGTTATGTAAAGAGGGGGAAATGCTCAGGTGTCCTTATTGTGGGAGCACTGAATCAAAGGTGACCGATACCCGCCACAGCCCTAAGGGGATAAGGAGGCGGAGGCTTTGCAAGAACTGCGGGAAAAAATTCACCTCTTACGAGACCGTATTGGCTACCCCAATGGTGATTAAACGGGATGGCCGGAGGGAGGAATTTGACCGGGAAAAGCTGTTGGCCGGAATCCGCAAAGCCTGCGCTAAGAGGCCTATACCCTATGAAGCCATTGAGAAGTTAGCTGATGAGGTTGAGGCCAAAATCCGAGCCATGGGCAAGGCCGAAGTCCCAAGCCGCCTCATCGGCCAGATGGTCCTGGAAAAGCTCAAAGAGCTGGACGAAGTGGCTTACATCCGCTTCGCTTCGGTTTATTTGCCCCTGGAGGATTTGGAAAGCCTAAAGAAGGAGATTGATAAGCTTTTGGGAGGAAGGTGATGGTAAAAGTTGAGCCAGCCCTCTGCTCTTACTGCGGGGGATGTGTAAGCCTTTGCCCTCAAAAAGCTCTGTCTTTGGCCGAAACAAGGCTTACAGTCAGCCAGGCCTGCAACGATTGTGGCCTATGCGTGAAGGCTTGCCCAAGCGGGGCATTGTCTACCCCGAAAGTTTCCCAAAAGACAAATCTCTCGCTCTCTTCTTACTACGATGTGGTGGTGATAGGAGCAGGGCCAGCAGGTTCCATGGCTGCCCTTCATGCCGCCCGCGGTGGTGCTTCAGTCCTACTTCTGGAGAAACGCCAGGAGATAGGGAGCCCAGTCCGCTGCGCCGAAGGCATCTCGGCTGAAGCTCTGCGGAGGTTCTTTGAACCCATGCCCTCCTTCGTCGCTTCAACGATAACCGGTGCAGCTTTCTACTTCCAAGACGGTAAAGGCTTTAAGCTTTGGAAATCGTTCCAAGGTGGGCAAGGCTTCATCCTGGAACGCCGTATCTTTGACCGCTTCCTGGCTGAAGAAGCAGCCAAAGCTGGCGCTAAGGTTATGGTCAAGACCCCAGCCATCGGCCTCATCATGGAAGGAAGGGAAGTAAAGGGCGTGAGGGTCCAGTTAGCGGGGGAAGAGAAGGAGGTGGAAGCCAAGGTGGTAATAGCCGCCGACGGGGTTGAATCGGAAGCAGGCCGGTGGGCTGGAATAGATACCTCACTCCCCCCGAAAGAGGCTATCTCCTGCGCTCAGTTCCTCCTTTCGGGTATTGATGTAGACCCATCTGTCACCCTCTACTACCTCACACCTGAGTTCGCCCCTGGAGGCTACGCCTGGGTCTTCCCGAAAGGAGAAGGAAAGGCCAACGTTGGACTTGGGGTGCAAGCTAATTTGGCCAAAGAGCCGGCCTTAAATTACCTGGTACGGTTCATTGACTCCATCCCCGCCCTCTCCCAAGGAAGCCCCGTAACCCTAATCACCGGATTGGTCCCTCTGCGCCCGCTGGAGGAAATCGCAAGGCCAGGGATAATGCTGGTGGGAGATGCAGCAGGGCAAGTTGACCCCCTAACCGGAGGAGGGATACCATTGGCTATGGCTGCAGGAGCACTGGCCGGTGAAGTAGCCGCAGGCTTCGTCCAAGGAAAGAATTCACTTGAAGAATACAAAATCCGTTGGGAGGAAAGGTGGGGAAAGAGGCTTAAGAGGAATCACCGGCTCAAGGAGCAATTTCCACCAGAGGAAAGGCTCGGAGAGAACTTCCTGCGGCTTTTCGCCGCTGCTACCGGAGCAGTAAAGTAAGGAGGTGTGAAATGGCTTTGAAACTTTCGCCTGCTGCCATCGCTGCACTAAAAAAGCGCTATCTGCGGAAAGATGAGAAGGGCAACATCATAGAAACACCGGAGGAGATGCTACGCCGAGTGGCCAAAGCCGTCGCTGAGGCCGAAGAAAAGGGGAAAGAGGAATGGGCCGAAAAGTTCTACCAGCTTATGGAAAGTTTGGACTTCCTGCCCAACTCCCCAGCGCTTATGAATGCTGGAACGCCTCTCGGGCAGCTTAGCGCCTGCTTTGTAATCCCGGTGGAAGACGACATGGCCAGCATATTTGAAGCGGTGAAAGCGACTGCCCTTATTCACCAGTCAGGGGGGGGAACGGGCTTTAGCTTCTCCCGCCTTCGCCCCAAGGGTGATGTGGTCCGCTCCACCGGTGGGATTGCGTCCGGCCCTGTGAGCTTCATGCGCGTCTTTGATACTGCCACCGACGTGATAAAGCAAGGGGGCAGACGCCGCGGAGCCAACATGGGAATCCTGCGCGTGGACCACCCCGATATCCTGGAGTTCATCTCCTGCAAGGAGAAGGAAGGAGCCTTCGCCAACTTCAACATCAGCGTGGCAATTACAGAGCGGTTCATGCAGGCCCTAAAAGAGGATGGGGAATACGAGCTTGTGAACCCCCGCAACGGGGAAGTGGTCAAGCGCCTCAAGGCCAGGGAAGTTTTCGCTAAGATTGTGGAAGGGGCATGGCGCAACGGCGAACCCGGCGTCATTTTCTTGGACCGAATAAATGAGTTCAACCCCACACCGCATTTGGGGAAGATTGAATCCACTAACCCCTGCGGTGAGCAGCCTCTGCTCCCATTTGAATCTTGCAACTTAGGCTCCATAAACCTATCCCACATGGTGACCGATGATGGCCAAATTGATTGGGAAAAGCTGGAGCGCACAGTGAAGCTGGCCGTCCGCTTCCTGGACGATGTCATAACCGTGAACAAGCTCCCGCTACCGCAGATAGAAGAAGCCACCCTGAGAACCCGCAAGATCGGCCTTGGGGTCATGGGCTTCGCCGATATGCTCATAAAGCTGGGCATCCCCTACGATTCAGAAGAAGCCCTAAGCATTGCCGAAAGGATAATGGAAGCCATCGCTTACTGGAGCAAGGAGGAATCAGTAGAGCTGGCAAAAGAGAGAGGGCCCTTCCCCGCCTTTGAAGGCTCAATCTACCCTCAGGGCAAGCTACCTTTCCCCGCACCTATCTCTTCCTCCTTTGATTGGGCTGGGCTTGTGGAGCGAATTAAAAAGCATGGAATCCGCAACGCTGCCACTACCACAATCGCCCCCACAGGAAGCATCTCCATCATAGCTGGATGCTCCTCAGGCATTGAGCCTTTGTTTGCCTTAGCTTTCACCCGCAAGCACATTCTTGATGAAGATTCTTTCCCCGAAATCAACCCCCTCTTTGAGAAAGTGGCTCGGGAGCGAGGGTTCTATAACCTCAAAATCATGAGGAAAGTGGCAGAAACCGGCCGGATACAGGACATGGAAGAAATCCCACCCGACGTGCGCCGCATCTTCGTCACCGCTTTAGACATAGCCCCTGAGTGGCACGTCCGGATGCAAGCTGCATTCCAGCGCTGGACCGATAACAGCATCTCCAAGACGATAAACCTGCCCTTTGAGGCCACGCCTGAGGATGTGGAGAGGGCCATCCTCTTGGCTTACGAGCTCG
The DNA here is from genome assembly GCA_964404055.1 of uncultured Anaerolineae bacterium. Taxonomy (GTDB): domain Bacteria; phylum Chloroflexota; class Anaerolineae; order SpSt-600; family SpSt-600; genus SpSt-600. The sequence goes on from CAYOIS010000114.1 coordinate 3,511, forward strand.
GTTGCAAAGGGGTGACTGTGTACCGCGACCGCAGCCGAGAGACCCAAGTTCTGAACGTAGGGATTGAGGAGAAGAAAGAGGAGGCGAGGGCCGCCCAACCGGGCCTCCCTGGCGTCCTTTCCCCTCGGCCACGCCCACTCATAACCCGCGGCACTACCGAGAAGATACCTCTGGGCTGCGGCCGCAACCTCTATGTTACCGTTAACGAGGACCAAGTTGGGCTATGCGAGGTCTTCCTCCAGGTAGGCAAATCGGGTGGGTGCGTAGCTTCCCAATCAGAAGCGATAGGAAGGCTAATCTCATTGGCCTTGAGGAGCGGGATAAACCCTCAGGCCATAATCAAGCAGCTTAAGGGGATAAGGTGCCCAGCCCCCACTTGGCATAACGGTGGCCCTATCCTCTCCTGCGCTGATGCTATTGCTAAGGCTATGGAACGATACATGAAAGCCTCAAAGGGAGAGGAAACGACCGCGCCGGCGGCCATGCCGAGCTCAAAGTCAACCTCCCCAGTTGATTTTGGCCTCTCACCCGAATGCCCGGAGTGCGGGAGCCTACTGGAATTCAGCGAAGGGTGCGTAATCTGCCGGAACTGCGGCTACTCACAGTGCGGATGAAAGACAAGCAGGAGCATTACAGAGCTTTGTACCGGAAAATCAAGCCTGGCTGGAAGCCTTCCACTCAGGTTTACCAAGAGCTTGTAGCTTCCTATCTCAGTCCTAAGGCCAAATTGCTGGATTTGGGCTGCGGGAGGGGAGGAATCGTCGAACGCCTCCACCCTTTGGCTGGGCTGACAGTTGGAGTGGATGCTGATTTAGCCTCTCTGCGGGAACACAGGACGCCCTCCATCCCCAGAATCCAGGCCTTAGCCGAAGCCCTCCCCTTCCCAGCCCAGGCATTTGATTTGGTGATATGCAGCTGGGTCCTTGAGCACTTGGCCGAACCGGAGAAAGCGTTTGAAGAGGTAGCTAGGGTCCTTAAGCCCGAAGGACGCTTCATCTTCCTTACCCCCAATTTTCTACACCCGATTCCTCGCCTTGGGTGGGTGCTGAGCAAAGCGGGGGGCATTTTGCAAAAATCCCTTGTAGCCAGCCTCTACAGCCGCCGAAGCCAAGATGTCTTCCCACCCCGTTACCTGGCCAATACCCCGATGAGGATTGAGGAAATCGCTTCCAAAGTTGGCCTTCGGAAGGTTTCCGTGCGCCTTGTAGAAGACCCAACCTATTTAGCCTTTGGCCCCTTGTCCTTCCGCTTGAGCGTGCTTTTAGAGAAGTTCATCCCAGCTGCAAGGAAAGTCCACATAGTGGGTGAATTCAAGAAATGAGGCATTCTTACAAGCTCCTCCTCTTAGCCTTTGGCCTATCCGCTATAGCCGCTTTCTTAATCCTCCCCCCTCATGACTTCTTGGGCAAGTCCTATTTTGTAGCATCGGGGGTTTGCCACCGTCTGCCTCAGCATTCCCTCTTTTTCGGTGGAGAACAAAGCCCTCTGTGCGCCCGCTGCACCGGAAATTACCTTGGCCTTCTCGCTGCCTTCCTCTTCCTGGCTCTCAGGAGAAGGCTGGGTTCAAGCCTATTCCCTCCCCCCGGCCTCTTAGCCATCCTGGCCGCTTTCATAGTCATGTGGGGGATAGATGGCTTGAACTCCTTCGTGGATTTTTGGCGAGGGGAGCCGCTGCTTTACCGCCCTTCCCAAGAGCTCAGACTGATAACAGGCGTGCTGAACGGTCTGGCCTGGGGTTTCTTGTTCGTCCCCTTCTTCAACTTAGTGGTCCTCAAAAGCCCAGCTCCTCGCCGGAGCTTGGAGAACTTCGCTGAACTGGTGCTCACCCTTCTTGTGGGGATAGTGTTTGCGGCCTTTGCCCGAACCCAATGGCCCTTTTTGCTTTATCCTCTGGCCTTACTGAGCATTCTCGGCCCGCTTATCCTTCTGGGAGCGATAAACACGCTCCTGCTCAAACTGGCATTCAATTTCTACCCCGAGGGAATAGAAAAAGGGGGAGAAATCATCCCCCTTTTCCTGGCAGGTATTGGTGCTGGCCTCCTGGAGATATTCGCCTTAAACTTCCTAAGGGCGGCAATCGGAATTTAAGGCTTCCACTCTTTCCCCGGATATTCCTTACCCTCAAGGTGAGCGATGTACTTTTCGGCCTCCATAGCGGCGATAGCCCCAGATGCAGCCGCCGTCACCACCTGAGCCAAGACTTTCTCCTGGACGTCTCCGGCGGCAAAGACCCCCGGCACGCTGGTGTGCATAGCCCTATCGGTAACGATATACCCCTGCTCATCCAGCTCAATTTGCCCCTGGAAGAGGGAAGTATTAGGCACATTGCCGATGTAAACGAAGACCCCGTCAACCTTCAGGAAAGATTCTTCCCCGGTCTTGAGATTGCGGATTTTTACACCCTCCACCTTCTCTTTACCCACGATTTCGGTCACGACGGAGTTGAGGATGAATTCAATGCGCTCGTTCTGGCGAGCCCTCTCCTGGATTATGGCTTCGGCTCGGAACTGGTCCCTCCTGTGGATTATGTAAACCTTGCGGGCGAAGCGGGTGAGGAAGAGGGCTTCCTTGAGAGCGCTATCTCCTCCGCCAACCACTGCTACTTCCTTGCCCTGGTAGAAGAAACCGTCGCAAGTGGCACAGAAGGAAACCCCTCGGCCTACGAATTCCTCTTCCCCTGGCACTCCAAGCTTCCTTGGGGAAACGCCAGTGGCTATGATTAAAGCCCTGCATTGGTAATCCCCGGAGTAAGTAGTGATAGTAAAGGGGTGTTCTTTGAGGTTTACGCTGAGGACTTCATCCATCTGTATTTCGGCCCCGAATTTCTTAGCCTGCTCCTGCATTAAGCGCGTCAATTCCAAGCCGGATATGCCCTCTGGGAAGCCGGGGTAATTCTCAATTTCGGCTGTGAGGGCTGCTTGCCCACCTACTGCCCGTCCTGTAATTACCAAAGTTTTAAGTTTGGACCTGGCGGAGTAGATAGCGGCGGTTAAGCCTGCAGGCCCTGAACCTATGATTATGACATCGTAAAGTTCCATTTTCAATTCCCTCCCATTACGTGATGTATCAGAGGCGACCGCCTGCTTTGTATTGGGTGGGCTTGCCTTGGTTTACCATGGGGCTTTGCCCCTCCCACCCCCGTTTGCTGAGGTTTTACCAAGGTTTTGGGTCCCACTCGT
>CAYOIS010000115.1:0-2331 GCA_964404055.1 uncultured Anaerolineae bacterium
TTTATCACCTCCGCCAGATCCGGCTTGCTTATCTCTTGGAGTTCGTACCTTACCCTGACCATGGGCTTGTTCACTTTCATTATGCGCCGCAGGTCTATGGGGGTGGCTACAAGGACTAAATCACAAGGCACGGCGTTAACTGTGGCTTCCAGTTCTTCAATCTGCTTAGGACCATAGCCAACGGCTGGAAGGAGTGGGCCTATGTGGGGATATTTCTGGAAGGTTTCAGCTATGGAGCCTACAGCGTAAGGCCTTGGATCCAGGAGCTCGGCTGCACCAAATTTCCGGGCAGCAATAACCCCGGCCCCGTAGCTCATCTCACCGTGGGTGAGTGTTGGCCCATCCTCTATTACCAGAACCTTCTTACCCTTTATAGCCTCCGGCTCCTCTACGAATATAGGAGAGGCCGCTTCTATAATGATTGCCCCCGGGTTTACTTGCCGAACATTGGCCTTAACCGCTTCCACGTTTTCAGGCTTAGCTGTGTCCACTTTGTTTATCACGACTACGTGAGCCATCCTCAAGTTTGTCTCGCCAGGATGATAAGTGACCTCATGGCCTGGCCGGTGGGGATCGGCTACTACTATGTGGAGGTCGGGTTTGAAGAAGGGGAAATCGTTGTTACCACCGTCCCAGAGGATTACATCGGCCTCTTTCTCAGCTTCTCGCAGGATTAGCTCATAATCAACCCCGCCGTAAACCACAAAGCCGTTGGCGATATGGGGCTCGTAGTCTTCTCTTTCTTCAATCGTGCACCCGTAGCGGTCAAGGTCTTCAAACGAAGCAAAACGCTGGATTACCTGACGCCTGAGGTCGCCATAGGGCATAGGGTGGCGGACAACCACAACCTTCTTCCCGGCTTCCTTCAGAATCCTTGAGACCCGGCGGCTGGTCTGGCTTTTGCCGCTTCCAGTCCTTACCGCACAGACGGCCACTACCGGCTTTGTTGATTTAAGCATTGTGCTTTCGGCTCCCATGAGGCGAAAGTCAGCCCCGCAGGCTAAGGCCAAAGATGCTTTGTGCATTACGTATTCGTGGGAAACATCGCTGTAGGCAAAGATTACCTCGTCTACTTTGTAGTTCTTTATGAGCTCGGGGAGTTCTTCTTCTGGGTAGATTGGGATGCCATTCGGGTACAAAGGGCCGGCCAATTCGGGTGGGTAAATTCTACCCTCTATGTTGGGGATTTGAGTAGCGGTGAAAGCCACTACCTCGTAATTGGGGTTGGAGCGGAAGAAAACGTTGAAGTTGTGGAAGTCTCGGCCTGCAGCTCCCATAATTATTGCGCGCCTTCTGCCCATGGGTTCACCTCCACTCAGCGTGCGATTTTGGCCAGAAGTATCCCCACTTCATACAGTAGGATAAGCGGTATCATGACAAGGCTCATGTTGAACGGGTCAGGGGTCGGGGTTATGACTGCTGCTATGATGGCTATGAATACTATAGCATATTTACGGTTCCGGCTCAGCCAACTTGAGGACACAAGGCCGAGCTTGGCTAAAAAGTAGATTATGAGGGGGAGCTCAAAGGTCATCCCAATCCAGAAGAGGAAGTTGGTCACGAAATTTATGTATTCCCCGATAGTCCACTGGGCCCTGGCCACATCTCCCCCGAAAGTGAGGAGGTATTTTACAGCGAAGGGGAGCATAACGAAGTAAGCGAAGGCAAGCCCGGCCAAGAAGGATAGGCTCGCTGCTGGGATAAGCCAATATAGGTAACGCCTTTCGTGGGGATAAAGGGCGGGGAGGATGAATTTGACCAGTTGATAAACGATTACAGGCATGGCCAGGGCCACGCCCGCGATGAAGGCTACCCTCAAGTAGGTTATGATCATTTCAGTGGGGCGGAGGAATATGGGCTTGAGTTCCCCCATGGGGGCGATGAGGATTTTGAGGAGCCTTCCGGTGAAGAAGAGGCTGAAGAAAATGGCTAAAATCAATGCAATGGCTGATTTTATCAGCCTTTCCCTGAGTTCTTCCAGATGTTCTAAGAGGCTCATGCGAGCCTCGGCAGCGTCGTTATTAGCCTTTCTTTTCCCCTTCACGTTCTTGCAGGCTCAGTTCTTCTTTGGTTTTCTCGATTTCTCGTTCTACTTCCTTGAGCTCTCGGCTTATTTGGGTTGTGACGTCTCTAGTGGCCTCTCGGAATTCCCGGATGGCTTTTCCCAGGGCCCTCCCAAGCTCTGGGAGCTTTCCGGGGCCGAAAATTATCAGGGCTATGATGAGGATGAGGAGCAGTTCTCCAGGCCCAATCCCCATGAAGTTCATGTTTAAACCTCCTTATTTCTTATTTCCCCACCCCCGTTTGCTGATGGTTTGTCAGCGTTTTGGG
>CAYOIS010000115.1:2431-6685 GCA_964404055.1 uncultured Anaerolineae bacterium
CCTCCGCTTCTTCAAGAATTCCTTTTCGTTGTCAAATACAGCACCCAAAACCCCGTTCACAAAGCGATAAGAGCTATCGCTCCCGAAGAGTTTGGCCAGCTCTACCGCCTCGTTTATGGCTACTTTCACTGGGGTTTCCTTAACGTAGCCCATTTCGTAAAGCCCAAGCCTTAGAATGTTGCGGTCAATATAGGATAATTGCTGGACAGGCCAAGCAGGGGCGTATTTGCTTATGAGAGAATCAAGTTGCTTAAGGTTGGCCAGAACCCCTAATACCAAATGCCGAACGAATTCGGCTTGCTCTTCGGGCAAGGGGTTCTCTTCAAGCCTATCTTTAATTACTGTTTCGGGCTCGTGCCCTACTATGTCAATTTCAAAGAGCGCCTGTAAAGCTAGGATGCGAGCATCTCTCTTCTTGCTCTCCATACCTTAGTCTTTCTTCTTCACCCCTTCTACCCGAACGTTAACCTCGGCTACCTCCATACCGGTGATGTTCTGGATAGCTCTGGCGATTTCGTTCTGAAGCTCAAGACCCAGTTTGTACATGTTGGCCTCAGCGCTGGCGATAATGTAGAGGTTCACCCAGACTTTATCATCATCTACTTTTATCCCAACCCCTCCATCTGGGATGTGTAAGCTAAAGGGGCCAGGGAGAGCCATAGCCACTACTTCTGGGTGAGATAAGGCAGTGAGCCTAACTATGGTTTTTAGGACTTTTGGCGATATCACTACTTTGCCCAGAGCTTTGTATTCCATCAGACCGCTAACCCCCCATCTACTGCTAGGACTTGGCCGGTTATGAAGCTGGCTTCGTCAGAAACAAGGAAAGCCACAGCATTGGCTACATCCTCTGGTTTTCCAGCCCTGCCTAATGGTGTAAGTTCCACTGCTTTTTTCTTAAGCTCCTCTGGCAGGGAAGCGGTCATGTCGGTCTCAATGAAGCCGGGAGCAACGGCGTTAACGGTAATGTTGCGTGGGCCGAGCTCCTTGGCTAAGGCTTTAGTAAGGCCTATGAGGCCAGCTTTGGAGGCACAGTAGTTAGCCTGGCCTGGGTTCCCCCTCAGCCCCGCTATGGAGGAGACATTTACTATCCGGCCATAACGTTGCTTGAGCATGGGCCTGAGGACTGCTTTGCAGCAGTTGAAGGCACTTTTCAGGTTTGTATCAAGCACTTCATCCCAATCGGATTCCTTCATCATAGCCAAGAGGTTATCCCGGTTAATTCCAGCGTTGTTCACCAAGATGTCCACTTTGCCGAAGGCTTTGAGGGTTTCTTCCACGAGGCGTTGGGCATCTTCAAATTTGCTCACGTCAGCTTGGACAGCTATTGCTTCCCCACCCTGAGCCTTTATCTGTTCCACAACTTCTTGCGCGGCCTGAGCTCCCTTGTTGTAATTTACCACGACCTTTGCCCCGAGCGAAGCCAGCTTCAGAGCTATCGCTTTCCCTATCCCGCGGGAACTTCCTGTAACTATGGCAACTTTTCCGTCAAGCCTCATTTGTTCCTCCTACCTTGGCTTAATTTTAGCTCTTTGGGAAGAAATTTTCAAGTTCGGATGGGCCTTCAACGTTGAGGACGTTTGCCCCTGGCACAGTCCTCTTTATGAGACCAGTGAGCACTTTCTTCGGCCCTATTTCTATGAAGGTTTCCACCCCGCTTTCAGCCATAAATTCCACCGATTCTTTCCAGAGCACAGGCTTCGTAAGCTGGGTGGCAAGTTCCTCTTCTATCTCCGCCGGCTCTTTGATGGGTCGGGCTGTGGTGTTGGCTACTAAGGGAAAGGCAATGGGCTTAAATTTTACTTTGGCCAGGGCTTCCCTTAGACCGTCCTGAGCAGGTGACATAAGTTCAGTGTGGAATGCTCCGCTTACTTTAAGCGGTATGACTTTTGCGCCGAGGGTTTTGAGGAGCTGGAAGGCTTCTTCCAGTGCTTCCTTGTGCCCTGCTAAGACATATTGCTCCGGGGAGTTACGGTTGGCTATCCTGAGGCATAGGCCTGTTTGGCAGGAAACTTTTTGGCATATTTCTTCAAGCCTTTCGGGTTCTATCCCGATAACGGCGGCCATCCCTCCCCGGTTTTTCTCTCCCGCCTCTTTCATAAGCTGAGCTCTCGCCCTTACCAGCAGCAGTCCTTCCTCAAAGCTCATTGCTCCAGCAGCGGCCAAAGCAGTGTATTCGCCCAAGCTGTGCCCGGCGACAAAGAGGATTTCGCTCAGCCCTTTCCTTCTTTTAAGCACTTCCCAAAGGGCCATAGAAACAACGAAAATTGCCGGCTGAGTGTTCAGGGTATCGTTTAAATCCTCCTCTGGCCCTTCAAAGCAGAGGCGGGAAAGGGGGAAGCCCAGGATTTCATCGGCCAAGCGGAATACTTTGGCCGCTTCAGGGTAAGCCTCAAAAGTCTCTTTTCCCATCCCAACATATTGGGAGCCTTGTCCTGGAAAGACCAGGGCTACTTTCATTTCACCACGTAAGAGGGGAGCTTGCGGGTGAGGATTTCTTCTGCTTCGGCAACTATGCGTTCAATGAGGACTTTTACTGGGACTATATCGTGGATTAGGCCGCAGGATTGCCCGGCCATAAAAGAGCCGTTTTCCCAATCCCCTTCTAGGACTGCCCTGCGCAGGGCGCCAGTGCCGAAAGCAATTATCTCTTCTTCCGATGCCCCTTTTTTCTCCAGCTCTTGGAAGCGGTGGGTCATTGGATTCTTAAGGGCTCTTACGGGGTGACCGAGGCTTTGGCCTGTGACTATGGTGGCTCTATCGTGGGCTTTTACTATTTGCTCCTTGTAAACTGGGTGGGCAATGCATTCTTCGGTGCATATGAAGCGGGTGCCCATCTGAACCCCAACAGCTCCCAAGGCGAGAGCGGCGGCGAGGCCTCGGCCGTCGGCTATGCCTCCGGCTGCAATCACCGGGATTTTCACTGCATCCACTACCTGCGGGACGAGGGGCATTGTTGCTACGTCCCCTATGTGTCCGCCCGATTCCATTCCTTCAGCCACCAAGGCATCGGCCCCCATCTTCTCAAGGCGCTTAGCCAGCGCTACTGAGGCCACCACGGGTATGACGATTATCCCAGCTTCTTTCAAGGGGCCGATAAAGGGGCCAGGGTTTCCCCCACCAGTGGTCATTACTGGGACCTTTTCCTCTATGCAAACCTTCACAACCTCTGAAGCGTAAGGGGAGAACAGGGGAACGTTTACTCCGAACGGTTTATCGGTGCGTTCCCGAACTTTGCGGATTTGGTCTCTCACGTAGTCTGGGGGGGCGCTTCCAGCGCCAATTATCCCAAGCCCTCCCGCCTCTGAAACGGCCGAGGCCAATTCAGCAGTGGCTACCCAAGCCATCCCGCCCTGGATTATGGGATGCTTTATTCCTAAAAGGTCGCAGAGCGGTGTCCTAAGCATATTGCCTCCCGAGGGATTTATTCTTCTTCTACTTCCAACACCTTAACCCCTCGGTAGTTTCCGCAATGCGGGCATACTCTATGAGGCAAAGTTGGTTTGTGGCAGGACGGGCAAAGGATGAGCTGGGGTGGCTTTACGGCGTAATGGCTCCGGCGCCTATCCCTTCGGCCTTTAGACACTTTTTTCTTTGGCAGAGCTCCCATGTCCAACACCTCCTTTCATTTTTCCAAAGCAGCTTTAAGAGCCTTAAGAGCGGCCCAGCGTGGGTCTATCTCTTCCTCCTGGCACCCGCACGGCCCAAGGTTCAGATTGTAGCCGCAGTGGGGGCACAGTCCAGCGCAATCGGGTTTGCACAGGGGTTTCATTGGGATATTGAGGATGATGTATTGCCGTATGACTTCTGTAAGGTCCAGGGTGTGGGAGGAATCAATGAGGTTGCTTTCTTCAACCTCCACTGGGTCCCACAATAGATTCGCGCCCGTGTCTACGTCTATTGTGGCTTTGAATTCTTCCTTGAACTGAAATTCAATTGTCTCCACCACAGGCTCCAAGCAACGGCTGCAGTAGAGATTAAGGGGGATTTGAAATGTTCCCGTTACAAGGATATTGTGGCGGCCGGCGTGCAAGAGTATGACTTTGCCTTTCAGGGGGCCGGCTGGGCTGAAACTTTCGTCCAGCCCTTCCACCGATTCACAGATTTCATGCTCTCGGAAGGCCCCTGTAGGCTCTTTCAAAAGCTGAGCCACATTAAAGGTAAGCAATTCTATTCCCTCCTCTTTAAGTGCCCAAATTATATTACAGCTATGGAGGCCTGTCAAAACCGCGCTGTTTTAGGGTGTGGCCCAAA
>CAYOIS010000116.1:0-6654 GCA_964404055.1 uncultured Anaerolineae bacterium
TTATCCATGTGCTATGATTTAAAAAGCTTGGGTTACTTTTGCGGAAGAGGAGAGCAAATGGGTAAGATTTTGACAATTTTAATTGTTTTGGGTTTGCTCCTGGGAGGATGCACTCGCCCAAAGCCAGCCCCTACAGCTACCCCGACTCCAAGGCCCACAATAGCACCTTTAATTACAACCGAGCAACCCCCCGCCTCTACTGAAGCTACATCCACACCGACCTTACAGCCGGAGGTCACCCCGCAACCACCTCAACCCGGAGTTACTCCGCAGATACCCCAGCCTACGCCTACCCCGCAGCCCCCACAAGGGTTCATAAATTATACGGTAAAGTGGGGCGATACCTTGGAATCCATAGCTTACCGGTTCGGGACCACAGTGGAGGAACTTGTAAGGATAAACAACCTTGCCAACCCCAATTTCATTTACGTCGGCCAAATTTTGAAAGTTCCAGGTACTGCACAAGCTGTCCCAACTCCTCCCACCGTCTCCGAATACATAGTCCAACCAGGTGATACCATCTGGAGCATAGCAGCGCGCTTCAATACCACCGTAGAGGCCATCGCCGTTGCTAACCGGCTCATCAACCCCAATTTCATCTATGTAGGCCAAAAGCTGATAATCCCAGCTCCAGGCCAAGCCCCAGCCCAAGTCTCACAGCCTAAAATCCACATAGTCCAATATGGCGAAACATTGACCTCTATCGCTTTCCGCTACGGCACAACCGTTGAGGCTATAATGAGGGCTAATAACCTCCCGAACCCTAATTTCATTTACGTGGGCCAAAGGCTTATTATCCCTTGAGGTCGGATGATGGAAAACCGACATCTCAAAGGAGAAAAAGTCACTCTTCGCCCTTTGATTGAACTTCTCAACCAGGAAAATTTGCAGAAAATATATACTTGGCACAAGGACCCCGAAATTATGTTCTGGCTGGGGTTAAAGCCTGTAAACAGCTCCTTCTCCAAATTTGCCTCCTGGTTCCGCAACACCCTTGAGAAACTTGGCCCAGAACTGGCTTTTGGGATAACCGACGGCGAGGGGAAGCTCATTGGACGCATATCGTGCTATGGGTTGGATAAAGGGGGAAGGGAAGGGGAAGTAGGAATCTTGATTGGAGAGAAAAGCCTTTGGGGAAAAGGGTACGGGCAAGATGCCTTGCTCACTCTCCTGCGTTACCTCTTTGGCGAGCTGGGCCTCAAAAGGGTCCGCCTACGCACAATGGAAAGGAACATGCGGGCCAGGCGCTGCTTCTCCCACTGTGGCTTCCGGGAAAACCGCCGCCTAACTTTATCTCTGGAAATAGGCGAAGTCCCGGGAGTAGAAATGACCCTATCAGCTGAAGAGTTTTACCAAAAAACCGATGGAGGAGGTCAAAATGGATGAGAGGTTCCTCCTCATGATACCCGGCCCCATAGATTTTGACCCTGCCGTCCTGAGAGCAATGTCGGCAAAAACCCTCAGCCACATGTCCGTGGAATTTGCCGAAATTTTCGGCAGGGCCTTGAAGAACCTGAGGAAGGTCTTCCTTTCAGAGAAAGGCCAGCCTTTTGTAGTGGCTGGTTCTGGAACCCTGGCTATGGATATGGCTATTGTCAACTTGGTGGAGCCAGGGGAAAAGGTCCTGGTCCTAAGCTCAGGCTTCTTCGGGGACCGAATGGCCGACATCGCTAAGCGGTACCAGGCGGAGGTGACTGTGATAAAGGCCCCTATAGGAGAAGCCCCTTCTCTGGAAGAAGCCGAGGAGCACCTCAAGAAAGGCGGCTTCAAAGCCATAACCGCCACTCACGTAGATACCTCCACCGGGGTAGCAGTAGACGTCAAAGCCCTGGGAGAACTGGCCCAAAAGTACGGAGCTTTATCCATTGTTGATGGGGTCTGCGCCACCGCTGCAATGGAATTCCGCCAAGATGAGTGGGGGATTGACGTTTACCTCACGGCCTCCCAGAAGGCGATAGCTGTCCCGCCTGGCCTTGCTCTAATGGTTGTGAGCGAGCGAGCTATGGAAGTTTACCGCAAACGCCGCTCCCCAGTCCTCAATTACTACGCTGATTTTGGCCTCTGGCTCCCCGTTATGGAAGCTTACGAGGCTGGGAAAGTTGCCTATTTTGCTACCCCACCCGTCAACCTCATCTACGCCTTGGATGTAAGCCTACAGCAGATTTTGGCCGAAGGGATGGAGAAGCGCTTTGCCCGCCACCGCCTCTTGGCTAAAGCTTTCCAAGAAGGGATTGATGCCATCGGACTCAAGCAAGTGCCTGTGCGGAAAGAACTGAGGGCATGGACCTTAACCACCGCTTATTACCCTGAAGGGATTGGCCCTGAGCTAATAAAAGCTATAAAGGCCGAGGGGGTAGTTGTAGCCGCTGGCCTCCATCCGGAAATAAAGGACAAATACTTCAGGGTAGGCCACATGGGGACCCTAACCCCAGGCGATGTCCTCACAACCTTAGGAGCAATAGAAAGGGCTTTGGCCTCCCTCGGTTACCGGTTTGAGAAAGGAGCAGGAGTGAAAAGGGCACAGGAAATCCTATGGCCCACATAATAACTGTGGCTAACCAGAAAGGCGGGGTGGGGAAAACTACCACCGTTGTAAACCTCGGGGCCGCTCTGGCCGAAAGGGGCCATAGAATCCTTTTGGTGGATATGGACCCCCAGGGCGGCCTCTCCCTAAGCATGGGAGTCGAGAGCTACCTAATGGACAAGACCATCTATCAAGTTCTGACCGATGGGAAAACCAAACTGCAGGATGTAATAGTCCAGGTGCGGGAGCAGATTTTCCTGGCCCCTGCCAACATTGACCTTTCGGCAGCGGAGATGGAATTGGTTTCGGCCATCGCCAGGGAGTACATCTTGAGGGATTCCCTGAAGCCGGTCCTACACCTTTACGATTTCGTCCTAATTGATACCCCACCAAGCTTAGGGCTTCTCACCATCAATGCCTTAGTGGCGGCTAAGTGGGTCATAATACCACTGCAATGTGAGTACCTGGCATTCAGGGCCCTCCGAATCCTATTGGAAATAATTCAGAAAGTGAAAGCCAAGCTCAACCGAGGGCTGCGCATCCTTGGGATATTGCCTACCATGTACGATTCAAGGGTCATTCACTCTAAAGAAGTCTTAGATGAGATACGCTCTATCTTTGGCCCCCTTGTCTTTGAGACCGTAATCAAGAAAAGCGTCAAATTTGCCGAAGCCCCTGTAGCTAAGATGCCACTTTTAGAATATGCCCCCCAGCACGATGGGGCCGAAGCCTACAGGAAATTAGCCGAGGAGGTGCTAAATGGCATCCAGGGCAAGCCTAAAGGGTAAGGGGGTAGAACTCCTTTTCGGAGGGGAAACACCTCCCAAAGAAACTGCTGTAGAATCTGCCCCTCCTACGGGGGAGGAAGAAGCTGTCTTGGAAAGGGTAGGCAAAAGGCGTCCGCTTGAATTAGCCTCCGAAATAGACCAAGTTTACAAGGAAGTCGTAGCCGAACTAAGCACCCGCGAAGCTTTGGCTGAGAAAGCTCTGTCCCTCCTTCAAGAGGCCAGAGACACCCTCCTTGAAGACCCCCGCAACTACGACATAGCCGAGCTTAAGGTCCACCAAGCCAGAGCTATCCTCCAGAGGGTGAGGGATTCCAGAGCCTGGGGTAGCACATACGGGGTTAGGCTTCTTGCTTACGAACTTGTTTGGTTTGTGGTGCTCCTGGCCCTTTTGATCTTTGAGAGGCCTCTTGCACTGGCCATTTCCTCCCTCTGGCAGGCTGCTGGAACCATCACCGGAATGTCCATGCTCTTCCCAATGTGGACAACGATGGTATGGGGAGGGATAGGCGGAGTTGTAGGGGCCTTGTATAGCCTGCACTGGCACGTTTCTGTGCTTCAGGACTTTGACAAGCATCAGTGGATGTATTACGTGGTTCACCCGATAATGGGTGTAATCTTAGGGGGTATAATCTACTTAGTAGCTTCAGCTGGCTTCTTGGCCATGGGAGCCGATGTCTCCAGGCTCAACGAGGAACAGCTTCGGTGGCTACCTGCATTAATCGCCTGCCTTGCTGGCTTCCGCCAGAAGTTTGCTTATGAACTTTTGGATAGGGTAATGCAAGTTTTAGGGCGAAGGCCAGAAGATTAAGATGCCAATTCGCTGGTGGGGCTGGGGCTACGAGGAAATACGCTACCCTTTAGATAAGAGGCCTTACTTCCTGCCCTTCCTCCAAGACAAGCTTGAGGTAAAAGCGCAGCCAATCCTCCCAATCCCTTCCCCAGAAGAAATTGAACTTCCGCCCCCTCGCCTAACGCCCGAGATTTTGGAAAAAATTTCCCGCATCGTAGGAGGAAATAACATTTCTATATCCCATTACGAGCGCCTATCCCATGCCTTCGGCAAAAGCTACACCGACCTCATCCGTATTCGCCTCAAGCAAGTAGATGCAGCTCCCGATGCAGTGGTTTTCCCTGGGGAAGAGGAAGAGATATCCGCCATTTTGGACCTCGCTTCTCTCCACCGCATCGCCATAATTCCATTCGGTGGGGGGACTACGGTTGTGGGAGGAGTTGCCCCAGTTCTACCAGAAGGGTTTTCCGGTAGTATATGCCTTGATTTGAGGAGGATGAACCGACTCCTGAATTTGGACGAGATTTCGCGGACAGCCACCTTTGAAGCCGGAATCATGGGGCCGGAGCTGGAAAAGACCCTCAACGAAAGAGGGTTCACCCTGGGCCATTTCCCCCAATCCTTTGAATTCTCTTCCCTCGGAGGATGGATTGCGACCAGAAGCGCTGGCCAGAAGTCCACAGGGTACGGCAAGATAGAGGATATGGTCATAAGCCTCAGGGTTGTGACCCCGGTTGGGGTTTTGGATACACCTTCAGTGCCTGCTTCTGCCTCCGGCCCATCCCTCAAAGAGCTCCTTATTGGAAGCGAAGGGGTTTTGGGGATAATAACCAGGGCGACTCTGCGAATCCACCCACTTCCCGAAAGGATTGAGCACTTAGGCATTATATTCCCCTCCTTCCCCGAGGGGATAGAAGCTATCCGAGAAATGCTCCAGAAAGGCCTTCGCCCCGCTACAGTTAGGCTATCCGACCCCTCTGAGACAGATGCTTCGTTTGCTTTAAGGGAAGTAAGCCATGGAATCAAGGAAACTGCCACCCGTTTGATTTTGTCTTACCTTAGGAAGCGGGGGTTCATCCCCGGTGGAAGCCTCCTAATCCTCGGAGCTGAGGGTGAGGAGAAAGAGGTAAAAAGGGTGGTGAAAGAATGCGTGAGCATAGCTAAGAAACATGGAGGATTGAACCTGGGTAGGAGCGTTGGAGAAAGCTGGTACAGGGAGCGCTTCCTCCTCCCCTACCTCAGGGATGACTTGATAACTTGGGGAGTAATGGTGGATACGCTTGAAACAGCTACCCTGTGGAGCAACCTGCCAAAGCTTTATAACTCAGTGAGGGAAGCAATAGTAAAGGCCATTGAGGAAACGGGAAGCCCAGCTTATGTAATGTGCCACATCTCCCACTGCTACCCTGAAGGTGCCTCTCTTTATTACACTTTCCTTGGGCGACAACTGTGGGGAAGGGAGATAGAACAATGGTGGCACGTCAAGCGAGCCGCTACCGAGGCCATCTTGGCTGGGAAAGGGACTCTAAGCCACCACCACTCGGTTGGGCTTGACCACAAGCCATGGCTGGAAAAGGAGCATGGGAAAGCAGGAGTTGAGGTGCTGAGGACCGTTAAAAATTTGCTTGACCCCTGTGGTATAATGAACCCCGGCAAACTCCTTTAGCCATGAGGTCCCATTACCTGGAATTCTTGAAGCGGAAAGCAGAGCATCACCTTTGGGGGAAGAAAAGGCCCCTTCTGGCTGGCCTGAAGATAACCCATAAGTGCAACCTCAGGTGCAGAGCTTGCCCCTTCTGGCGCAAAAATCAGGACCAGATGAGCTATAGCTTAGCTTTAGAGACTATCAATCGCCTTTACGCTGAGGGGGTGAGGCTTCTCATAATAGAGGGGGGCGAACCATTCCTTTGGAGGGATAACGGCCACGGTCTTGAGGATGTGGTTCGGGAAGCAAAAAAGCTCTTCTTCTGCACAGCTATCGTAACCAATGGCACCCTCCCAATTGAGACCGAAGCCGATGTCGTGTGGGTGAGCATTGATGGGCTGCGGGATTCCCACAACCAAAACCGCGGCAACTCCTTTGACCGCATCATCGCTAACATCAAAGCCTCTTCCCACCCTAAAATCTTAGCCAACGTTACCTTTAACCGATTGAATTGGCGTGAAGTAGACGAACTGGTGGAATTTCTGAGCGGGCTTGTGAAGGGCATAACTTTCCAATTCTATTACCCTTACATTGGCACGGAGGACCTCAGTCTAAATCCGGAGCAGAGGAAATGGGTCCTTGAGCGGCTGCTTGCTCTCAAGAACCAAGGTTACCCTATCTTAGCTTCTCGCAGAACGATAGAAGCACTTAAAAACAATTCATGGCACTGTCACGATTGGCTAATAGCCAGCGCCGACCCCGATGGCACAATTCATATCGGCTGCTACCTCAAGGGCCGGGACAAAATAATGTGCGATAAATGCGGCTTTGCCGCTCATGTTGAAATGTCCTTAGCCTTTGATTTGATTCCGGAAGCAATTTGGGTGGGAAGAAAAGTTTTTGGCTT
>CAYOIS010000117.1:0-6451 GCA_964404055.1 uncultured Anaerolineae bacterium
ATTTGCCTAACCAGCTATCCCTCCAGGTATGGCTGTTCCTCATCTAATTTGCCACAAACAGCACCGCTTGACTACTGTGGAAATCCACAGGTCGGCCCTGCGGACTTCCACAGGTAACTCAGCAATGATGGGAAAGGCCCTCTGCACCCTAAACATTAAAGGATAATCCCCCGCTCCTTCGCTTTAACCACTGCCTCTACCCGCGAGGCCACCCCCAACTTCCTCAGGATGTTGCCCACGTGAAATTCCACCGTCCGCTCCTTCACCTTCAATTTCACAGCAATTTCCTTATTGCTCAGCCCTTCCGCCATCAACAACAGCACTTCCCTCTCCCGCTCCGTCAGCTGCGGGATTTCCCCTTTGCCTTCCAAAATGGCTTTCACCACCTCCGCCACGCCAGGGCTGAAGGTCATCCCACCCTGGGCTGCTTTGCGGATGGCCTCTACAATAACCTCCGGCGCTTCTTCCTTCAGTAGATAGCCCACGGCTCCTGCATCCAACATTCCCCGGATGTAGTGCTCGTACCGGTAAGCGCTGAGGGCCAGGACGCGCGTCGGCAAACCCCGCCTTTGGATTTCCCGTGCCAATTCCGGCCCCGAAAGGCCAGGTAATTGGCAGTCCAGTACCGCCACGTCCGGCTGGAGGGCCAAAATCTTCGCCAAAGCCTCCTCGCCCCTCTCCGCCTCCCCCACCACTTCTATATCCGGAGCGCGGTCCAGAAGCACCCTAAGCCCCAGCCGCAAAGTGGGATGATCATCGGCCAGAAGGACACGGATTTTCATGGCTACTGCCTAAGCAATGCTTCAAACTCTTCCGCTGCATCTATAAGGCGACCCCGCCGACGGGTCAGGCTGAAGTTCTGCCACTGGGTGTCCCCAGGAAGTTCGTCCAGGAACCAGCAGAGGGCCTTAATCTGAGGCTCGCTATTTACCACGGCCAGCGCTGCACTCAGCCAGCCCCGAGGGTAGTTCTGGGCCGGAGGTACTCCAACTGCAGGGATGAATGTGTTAGCCGAGGTTATGTAAACAGGAAGACCCCGGGTGGATGGGTAAGCGTTGATGATGTCCAACCACTCCCGATAGACTCGGAAGCCAGCCTGAGCACCGTTCCATTCCGCCCGGGGGAGGTCGGTCCAGGGCTCTATGTCCCCTTTCCCGCCCAGTTCAGGAGCGTCCGGCCGGCCGGGGGCCTGAACGGCAAAGCCATCCGGGGCGGCGAAAGGGATACCAGCCGCAGCCTTCGCTCGGGCCGCCTCGTCTATATAGCGTACCAGTGTGTTCATGTAGTTGAGCCAGGGGGCATCCACCCGGTACTTGTAGGCCCCATCTTGGTCGGTGTTCCAGGGCCGCACAGGCCCTACTAACACCCGCACCTGCGGGTTTTCGGCGCGGATGACTTGGACCGCATTGTCGGTGTGGTGGACCGGTTCGCCGTAACCGTTGAAAATGCGGGCATACCACTCCGGAGTCACCGGTCGGTCGGGGGCCAAAACGTTCAAGTCCAGACCGTTGTAGCTGCTTCCCAGGATATAGCCATACACATCCCGGAGACGGTCGTCCTGAGCTAACCGCGCCAGGTAATCCAGATACTCCGTCAGGGCCAGGTGGTCGCCGGTGGGAGGGATGGATTGGCCGTAATCGTAATCCACCCGCACCAGCACCCGCAAACCCTTTAGGCGGTGCTTGTAAACCCGCGCGGCCAGGTCGTCTATCCCCCAGAAGGACTCCTCGGCCCGCCGGACGTAGGTGACCTCCACAGCCCAGCCGCTGCGGCCGTGCCAGTCCCGCTCCAAATTGGGGAAAACAAGCCCCAGTTTGGTGGGAAGGAGCCCGGACGGTGGAGTTGGCGCCTCGCCCAGAACCATTCGTCCCTGCTCCTTACATCCCTTGTCACAACTGTGGTAAAAGACAAATTCCGATGGGCCGGTGGGGAGGATGAAACGGAAGGTCCAAGTCCACTGCTTGCCCAAGCTGGATTTCCAAGCCTCCGGGTGGATAGGCTCACCGTTCACCGTCAAGAGGACGTAGGCCCAGGGGGTTCTATCGGTGACATGAAGCTGGACTTCGTCGCCGGGGCGGGCGAAAGGCGGGTCCAACCGCATCTGGGGGACCAGCGGGACCAAGACCAGAGGAGCACTTCGCCCTGGGACAATCACCACGTAACCGGGGATGGGGAGCAGGCCGCAGGCGATGAGCACCAGCCCCAATCCCAGGAGCCACCACCAGCGGCGGAGGAATGGCCCTATAGCCGCGGCGGCACGGTTGGCAAGACGAACTGCACGCATGTCCCAGTCTCTCCTTCAGTCCGGCTGGAAATTTCCAGTCGGCTACCGTGGCGGCGGAGAATTTCTTCCACCAGCGCCAAGCCCAGCCCGCTTCCCTCCACCTCTTGCTTCGCCGCCCGATAGAAACGACGTGTAATATGGGGTAAATGTTCCGCCGGGATACCTGGCCCAGTATCGCAAACGGCGCAGAGGACTCCCCTTTCGGTCGGTCGGAGGATGACGGTGGCACTGTCGCCTGGACGGCAGTGCTTGAGGACGTTATCCAGCAGGTTCAGGAAAACCTGCATCAGCCGGTCAGCGTCTCCCCAGACGGTGGGAAGAGGAGAATCTGCCTTCAAGGAAAAGTGAATATGCCGCTCCTCGGCCTGGGCTGCCAAGGAGGAGATGGCCCGCTCCGCCAGGTCCAGCAAGTCCACCGGGCGCCACTCTATCTCCGGGCTGGTCTCCAGGCGGCCAAGTTCCAGCATCAAATGGACCATGCGGGCCAGCCTTCGGGCCTCAGCTTGAAGTAAACGAAGGGATTGCTGCTTCGTCTCTTCCGGGATGTCAGGCAGGCGGAGGATTTCCAAGTGGGTGAGGATGGTCCCCACCGGGGTGCGCAATTCGTGGGAGAGGCCGGCGAAGAGCTGAGTCCGGGCCTCTTCAGCCTCGTACTGATGGGTGACATCCAGCAGGAAGAGATAATCCCACCGCTGGCCAGCCATCAGCCACCAGCGGGCGACCCGACCGGAAGGGAGGCGGATGACTCGGTAGCGGCCCTCCGGGGCCCGGCCCCGCCGGACATCGGAGCGGTCGTCGTCCAGGTAGAATCCCCATTCTACAGCTGGTATGAGGCCGTAAGAGGTCGGCAGGTCCAAGAGGCGACGAGCGTATTCGTTGGCGTAGACGTACCGATCCCCACTTTCCAAGACCATCCATCCGAAAGGTGCGTGTTCTAAGACGGCGTGCAAGGCGGCATCGGCGAAAGTTTCCGTAGCCCGCCGCTCGGCACGGCGACGATCCAACCAGAGGGCCAGCAGCGCCGTCCCTAAAGTTGCCAGCAGCAGGCTAAGGAGAAGGTGACGCAGCTCTAAGACCAGCATACTAAGCATCGCCCATCTTTACAGACTTCCGCTCGTGCATTATCATTGTAACATGAATTGCGTAAAGAGGGGTAAGCGATGGGCCGAAAATTAAAAAACTTAACCCCTTGGCTCCTTTCCCTTGTCGCTTCTTTTTCCTTTATCTTCTACACTCTGACCACAGGCGAGCTTGGTTTCCCTTTAGATGATGCTTGGATACACCAAACTTATGCCCGCAATCTCATCCGTTACCGCCAGTGGGCATACATCCCTGGCTACCCCAGCGCAGGTTCAACCTCCCCCCTCTGGACTTTGCTCCTAAGCCTCGCTTACCTTACGGGCATTGACTTTAAAGCCTGGACTTTCGCCTTGGGTATTGCTTTCTTCGGGGCAACAGCTTGGGGAGTAGGCCGGCTTACCACCAGCTTAGGGTGGGATGAGAAAACAGCTTTCCTTACAGCTTGCTTCTGCGCTTTGGAATGGCACATGGTCTGGGCTTCCGTTTCCGGGATGGAAATCCCTCTCTTTACCTTCCTTTCCCTCCTCTCCCTCACGCTTTTCCTTGGGGGTTGGCCATTTCAGGGCCGCTCTTACCTTCGTATGGCAGCAATGGGCATAATCCTTGGGCTTCTATGCCTCGTTAGACCAGAGGGATTGCTTCTGGGAGTTCTCCTTTTCCTGGCTTCTTCCTATAAAAGCCCTTTAAAAGCTCTATCTTTTGCCGGGGGGATGGCTCTATGCCTTGCGGCCTACAGCGCTTTCAATTTCTACCTCTCCGGCAATCCCTTCCCTAACACATTCTACGCTAAAGCTGCAGAATATCGGGAGCTTGTTGAAAAGCTGCCGATTTGGGCAAGGTTCTGGCGAGTGGTTTTCCCCACCTTTGTGGGCGCCCAAATCCTCCTTTTGCCCGGCTTTTTGGTAGGGGCCAAAAAAGCGCTGAGCTCCGAAGGCAAAGCTTTCAAAGCCATCCCTTTACTTTGGCTATTACTTCACCCCTTAGCTTATGCCTTCCGCCTTCCCGTTGGCTACCAGCACGGACGCTACGCAATGCCTCTAATCCCAATCCTCATAGCCTTAGGAGTGCCTGGGACCATTGAGCTTTGGAAAAGAATGCCTCGGCTTGTCACCAAAGCTTGGGCAATATCCACACCGATTCTACTCTTGGCCTTTCTCTTCCTGGGAGCCAAAGCCTACGCTACCGATGTGGGCATAATCCAATGCGAGATGGTGAATGTAGCCCGATGGATTTCCGAAAACACCCCTCCCGGTTCCCTGATTGCCACGCACGATATAGGGGCAATTGGGTATTTTTCGGGCAGGGATATACTGGACCTGGCAGGGCTTGTTAGCCCAGAAGTCATCCCCTTCATCCGGGATGAAAAGAGGCTGAAGGAATTCATATTGAGCCGCGGGGCTGATTACTTAGTTACCTTCCCTTCGTGGTACCCTGAGCTCACCAAAGACCCTATTTTCATCCCCCTTTACTCCACAGGGTGCAGCTTGACGCTTAAAGCCGGAAGTGATAATATGGTTATGTATGGGGTCCAGAAAGTACCTTCCAAGTAACCTTTGGGTCCTTTCGGCTACGGCTTTTTTAATGGCTACAGGAACTACTACCTGGCTTCCCATTCTGCCCCTTTATCTGAGGAAGCTTGGGGCAGAGGACACCCAGGTAGGTTTTGCTTTTACTTTGATGACCGCCAGTTTTGCCGCCACTCAATTTTTGGGAGGCTTTGTAGCTGACCGCTTTGGCCGTAAAGTGGCTGTAGCTTTGCCCACCATTCTTTTCTCTCCCTTCTACGCTCTATTGGCAGTCTCTACCTCTTTGTATGAAGCCCTTGCTTTGCTGGTAGCGCTAAACGTGATAAGCGCTATCCAATCCCCTGGCTTTGTAGCCCTCATAGCTGAGTCAGTCCCTGATGATTCCACAGGGAATGCCTTCGGCATCTTTGAGTTTGCTTTAGGCCTTGGTTATGTAGCGGGGCCGGCGTTGGGAGCCTGGCTTATAAATTATGTTGATTATGGTCATCTTTTCCTGGGCTCAGCATTAGTCTCGGCCTTATGCGGGGTACTCAGGTTCATCCTTTTGGAAGAGCCGCCGAGGCCTCAAAAGCATAGCCAAAGCACCTCTTGGAAAGAGCTGTTATCAAGCGCTTTCCTTCCTGCAGTTTTTGCCTCGGTATTCATAAACTGGCTTTATAACCTCACAATATGGGGGCCTTTCCTTGCCCTTCATGCCAAAGACTTGTGGGGATGGAACGACGCGGAGATAAACATAGCCATGGCTATAGGCAACCTCGCCCTAACTTTTACCAGCATCGTGGCCGGGAAGGTTATTGA
This sequence comes from uncultured Anaerolineae bacterium, assembly GCA_964404055.1. Lineage (GTDB taxonomy): Bacteria > Chloroflexota > Anaerolineae > SpSt-600 > SpSt-600 > SpSt-600. Next base: position 5,689 of record CAYOIS010000117.1, read on the forward strand.
CCAATACGGGGATGCTTTAATCCTCAAAATAAGCGCCTTGATTTTCCCCATCTCAATGGTGCTCTTGGTTCACTCCAAGCCCTCTATACCCTTCTGGGCCCTGCTTTTAATCTCCTTTGCATCCTCGCAGTTAGCATGGATAGCCTACAATACCTTCATCACTCACCAAGCCCCAGCTGAATACCGGGGAAGCTTCCTCGGAATCATCGGTACAGTCTCGGGCCTTCTTGGTTCACTCTCTCCCAGTGCAGGGGGCTTCCTTAGGGAAAGATGGGGCTCCTCCGCTCCGTTCTGGGCAGCTTTTATCTGCGGGATTGGCTTAGTGGTCTCAGTGCTCCTAAAGAAAGAGGAACTGGACACAATTTACACCGTAGGCCACTCCAACCGCTCTCTGGAAGAATTCATAGCCCTGTTAAAGGACAACAAAATCCAAGTTGTGGCCGATGTTAGGCGCTTCCCCTACTCTCGGTTGAACCCTCAGTTCAATCGGGAAAATTTGGAGAAGGCGCTTAAAGCGTTAGGGATAGAATACATTTGGCTTGGGAATGAACTTGGGGGGTATCGGTCCGGGGGTTACGAGGAATACACGAAAGACCCTCACTTCCAAGAGGGGTTAGAGAAGTTGGAGTTTACTGCTTTCCATAAACGAACGGCCATTATGTGCGCGGAGAAACTGTGGTTCCGCTGCCACCGCCGCTTCATAGCCGATGAGCTTGTGCGGAGAGGATGGAAAGTGCTCCACATTTCAGAGCTTGGTAAGCCT
>CAYOIS010000118.1:0-6440 GCA_964404055.1 uncultured Anaerolineae bacterium
CTATGCCCAAAATAACCTTTACCCTTAACGGCCAAAAACAAACCATTGAAATCCAACCCTTTGAAACCCTTGCTCACCTACTGCGGGAAAAGCTTGGCCTAACAGGAACAAAAATAGGCTGCGAAGAAGGAGAATGCGGCGCCTGCACCGTAATCGTCAATGGTAAAACCGTTACCTCTTGCATCTACCCAGCAATGAAAGTAGACGGAGCACAGGTTGAAACCATTGAAGGATTGTCCTCAGGCAATAGACTCCACCCCATCCAAGAAGCCTTCATAGAGCACTTCGCTGCCCAGTGCGGCTACTGCACCCCAGGCTTCATAATGTCTACAAAAGCCCTGCTGGATAAAAACCCTCGCCCCTCAGATGACGAAATCAGAGAAGCTATAGCTGGGAACCTGTGCCGTTGCACCGGCTACTACCAAATAATTGATGCCATAAAAGCCGCTGTAACCAAGATGTCAGTGAGGGAGGGAACGCCATGAAGGTGCGTTTGGCCTATGGCAAAGAAGGGCTCTGGGTTAATTTGCCCGAGGGGCTGGAAGTAAAAATCATAGAACCCAAGTTTGTCCCCGGCCTTCCGGACGAGAGCTCAGCCATAAGGAAAGCTTTGAGGGAACCAATAGCTTCCCCTCCCCTAAGGGAACTGGTCCGCCCCTCCGATACTGTAGCCATAGTCTTCAGCGATATAACCCGCCCAATGCCCAACCGCCGAGTAATACCTTTAATCCTGGAAGAACTATCCCACATCCCCAGGGAGAACATTGTCCTCATAAACGCCCTTGGGACCCATCGGCCTCAGACCCGCCAAGAACTGGAAGAAATGCTGGGGCCGGAAGTGGTCTCCAATTACACAATCATCCAGCACGATTGTTACGATAAATCGGCTCTATACTACCTTGGGGAAACGAGTTTCGGCCACCCGGCTTGGGTTAACAAAGCCTACATAGAAGCTTCGGTGAAAATCCTCACCGGGTTCATTGAACCACACTTCTTCGCTGGCTTTTCCGGAGGGCCCAAAGCAGTGCTTCCAGGCATAGCTGGAATAGAGACCATCCTCCTAAACCATGGAGCCGAGATGATTGACAACCCCCAAGCTACCTGGGGGGTGACGGAGGGCAATCCTATCTGGGAAGAGATAAGGGAAGTGGCTTTCAAAACGCAGCCTTCGTTCTTAGTTAATGTAACCCTGAATCGTGAAAAGCAAATAACGGGAGTGTTTGCCGGCGATGTTTGGGAAGCCCATGCTCAAGGGGTAAAGTTTGCCGCAGCTTCGGCCATGGTGGAAGTGGAAGAGCCGTTTGACATCGTCATAACCTCCAACTCCGGTTACCCCTTGGACATAAATCTCTACCAGGCAGTCAAAGGGATGTCGGCAGCGGCGCGGGTGGTTAAGGAAGGAGGAAGCATAATTATTGCTGCTGAGTGCCGGGACGGCATCCCAGAGCATGGGGAGTACAAGAACATCCTCAAGATGGCCTCCTCCCCAGCCGAACTTTTGGAAATAATCCGCCGGCCTGGTTTCCTGGTTCAGGACCAATGGGAGGCTCAGATTCAAGCTCTCGTGCAACTTAAGGCCGACGTTTACGTCAAAAGCTCCTACCTTACGGAAGGGCAAATAAGGGAAGCACTCCTCAAGCCTTGCTCCTCAATTGAAGAAACCCTCGGGGAGCTTTTAGCCAAATACGGCCCTGAAGCCAAAGTTTGCATCTTGCCCGAAGGCCCACAGACAATACCCTACCTTAGACAATAAGCTTAACAACGGAGGGGCAAAATGATTGTAAAAATTGACCACATAGCCATAGCTGTCCAAAACCTTGATGAAGCCCTAAAAGTCTACAGAGACGCCCTCGGCCTTGAACCGGCGGGGGGAGAAGAAGTGCCTGAACAAGGGGTTCGGGTCGCTTTCCTACCGGTAGGAGATACTCGCCTTGAGCTTTTAGAACCCCTTTCCCCTGAAAGCCCTGTGGCTAAATTCTTAGAGAAAAGAGGGGAAGGAATCCACCACATCTGCCTTGAGGTTGAAGATTTGGAAAAAACTCTTGCCGAACTGGTCAGCAAGGGGGTTAAGCTCATAGATGAAAAGCCTCGGCTTGGCGCTCATGGCCGGAAGATGGCTTTCGTCCACCCCAAGAGTTTGCACGGGGTCCTTTTAGAACTTTACCAAAAGGAGGAAAAGCATGATTAATGCCGTCATCATCATAATGGCTACCATAGCCATAGCATTTTCCCTCTTTGCGTTGCTGGTAGTCACTTACAACTGGCTTCAAAGCAAGAGGCAAGGTTACCCCTTGGAAGCCCAAATAGAAGCTGCGCTCCTCCCCATAATCTTCCAAGGGATATGTGCAGCTTACCGCTTAGGGGAAAGGGCTGTAGACGAAGGTTATGAACGCCTCCGCGGGGCTGATAAAAAGCTAATCGCCGATTCTATCTATGCCATGTTGCCGGACAAAATCGGCAACTTTGACCTCACTTTGGTGAAAAGCATAATAACCAGGGAGAGGTTTGAGCAACTTGTGCAGAACGTATTTGATTCCTTTGACCGCTTCTATGTTGAGCACAAAGCGCACTTTGATGAGCTATTTGAAGAATGGAAAAAGACCCACCAGCCTCTGAGTAAAGAGAAAGCCCCCGCTTAGGCTATCTCGGGCTTTATGAGGCCGTAATTGCCATCTTTGCGACGGTAAACTACGTTTATCTGGCCATCCTCAGGGTTGAGGAAGATAAAGAAATCGTGGCCTAAAAGCTCCATCTGCTCAATTGCTTCCTCTTCCGACATAGGGGAAACGGGGAAAGTCTTAACTCTAACGATCTTGGGTGCCTCTTCTGGAACTTCTGGCATGATTTCTTCCTCAGCGCGGCCCCGGCCCTTTTCGTAAAGCTTGCCCTTGTAGCGCTCTATCCGGCGGGAAAGCTTATCAATCACAGCATCAACCGCGGCGAAAATATCGGCAGAGCTTTCCTCTGCCCTAATAAGGGCCCTTGCACCGCGCAAGGTTATTTCAACCCGGTGACTGTGTTTGGCGTTTTTGGTGCTCTGGCGAGACAACTCCACTTCCGCTTCCATGAGGTCGGGAAGATAGCGAGGCATTTTCCTGAGCTTTTTCTCCAGATACTCCTTAAGCCTTTCCGTTACCTCAATGTTCCTGGCGTTTATCTTTATGTACAATGGTTCCATAGCTTCCTCCTTGCCATCCTTTTTCCAATTTCCAAATGGCCCACAAAGCTATGACCGCCAAAAGGACCAGGATAGCCCATGCCTCGGCGAGGGAAGCCTGGGTTATGAAGAGGGCCAGCACGCCAAGCCCCCCGCTTATGAGGTAAATGGCCATTACCGCTTCCCTCTTGCTCATCCCCATCGCTACAAGCCTGTGAGATAAATGGTCTTTCCCTGGATTGGTCAATGGGTTCAACCCCCGGCGTAGGCGCGAGATTACTACAAGGGTTGTGTCAAATATAGGCACTCCAAGGATAAGGACCGGGACCATCCAAGTGACAGCTGGGATGTTCTGAGGGAAGCGCAGCTTTATCCCTACTGCCGCTAATATGAAGCCGATGAAAAGGCTCCCTGAATCACCCATGAATATAGTAGCGGGGTTGAAGTTATAGAAGAGGAAGCCCAAACATCCGCCCAGGAGGGCAGCCGCCAGCGCCCCTACAAGGTACTGCCCGTTCATCGCCGCCAGAAGGAGGAAAAAGGCCGATGCCACCACCGCTACCCCGCTGGAAAGGCCATCCATGTTATCCAAAAGGTTCAAGGCATTGGTTACGCCCACAACCCAAAGGAGGTGGATGGGAAGGTTGAGATAATGGAAAGGGAAAATCTGAACCCTTACCCCCGTGAAGTAAAGGAGCAAGGCAGCAATGACCTGAACTGCCAGTTTAACCAAAGGCCTGAGACCCCACCGGTCATCCCAAATGCCCATGAAGGAAACAATAGTGGCGCCAAGGAATATACTGAAAAGCTGGGGGATGTAAAAGCGGTTCCCAGCCAACAAGATTGCCAAGATGAAAGCCCCATAAATGGCTACCCCTCCCAGCTTCGGTATCGGGTGCGAATGGACCTTCCTCGGGGATGGGTAATCCATGAAGCCGAGCTTGGGTGCAAGCTTGCGAGCAAGGGGAGTCCCAGCAAAAGCAATCACCAAAGCACTGGCGAAAATCAAGAAGTAATTGGTCATTGCCTACCACCTCATGAACTGCGTAAGATAAGCCAAATTTCCTTCCAGGAAGGCCTCTTACCGTAAATCAAAATCCCAACTCGGAAGAGCTTTTCCCCTAACCATATGGCCCCTAAGAGGGACAAGCCAAGGACCACCAGGCTGCCGACAACATCTACCCAGGGGACTTCAGCCAAGGGCAGCCTGAAAAGCATCATAGTGGGAGCAGTTAGAGGGAAGAAGCTCAAAATCCTGGCTATGGTCAAGTTTGGGTTAGCCATGAGAAAACCACTGAGCATGTAAGGAGCGGCGGCAAACATAGAGAAAATCCCCGCCAACTGTTGGCTCTCCCGCATGGTGGTTCCCAATGAACCGATTCCGGCCATGAGGAAGGCATAAATTGCAAAGCCAAGGACGTAATAGATGACTAAGAGCACTAAGGTGGAGGGCGGAAGCGAAAAAGCCGAGAGGGTAAGGAGGAGAACAGCTCCACTTGTAAACCCGAGAACGGAGAGGAGCCAAACCAAAACCTGGGTCAAACCAACAGCTCCCAAACCTACGACTTTCCCAACCAATAGCTCCAAGGGGGAAACCGAGGACACGATTATCTCCATCACCCTGTTCTCTTTCTCCTCAGCGATTCCTTGAAGCAAGTAGCCAGAAGAGACAAAAATAGTCATCACCAGCATAAAAGCGAGGAAATAGGGGATTATGAAGGTGAAGAGGATGCTCCAGGGCCCGCCACCTTGAACCTTACCCCTTTCACCCAGAACTTCAGGCTGGACCGCTACAGGGTCCGCAGCCCTGCGGCTTACGGCTGGCTCCACTTTTCCTCGGAGTAAGTGGGAGATAAGGAAACCCTTGAACCATTTGGAATCTTCCAGCGCCACAGCCTCAAAGCTGCTCCCCTTAACTATAACCCTTACCTTCCCGGCTTCAATGTAATCGGAGGGTATCAACAACACTGCATCCACCTTACCGTCCTCCAAGGCCTTGCGGGCCTCCCCTTCGCCCCCGAAAAGCACAAAATTGCCTTCATATTCCGGGAGCAAGGGGGTGAAAAGGCCTGTCCCATCCACAACTCCTATCCTCTTAGAAGTACCTTCAAAAAAGTTTGCCAAAGATTGGCCCATATCCTTGAGGAGTCCGCCCCCATAAGCCCCCACAAGCAACCCTATTAAAGCCAAGACTGGGATTATGGCGGTCATTATAATGAACCCTGGCCTCCTGACATTGGTTACATACTCGTGCCGGATTATAGTCCAGATTTTAGAGAAGCGCATTGAGCTTTCCCCTCCTTGACCACTTTCACAAAGATATCCTCAAGAGGCACTGGGGCCACTTCAAAAGCCTCAAGCTCAACTCCTTCTTCCACAAGGGCTTTTATCACCGCTTGGGGCGATGTCCCTTCGGCCAAGGTTAGTAGAAAAGCGTCGTCTTTTCTGGTTACAGCTTGCACGCCTGTTATAACGGGAGGCAATTGGGGGCTTTTAACCAAGATGCTGTTGGGGGTAAATTGCTTCTTTATTTCCTGGATAGGACCGTACAGAACAGCTTCCCCCTTATTAATCAGCAAGATGCGGTCGCACAGGGCTTCAACCAAGTTCATCTGATGGGAACTCAATACCACCGTTTTCCCCTGCTCGCGCAGCTCAGTGATAAGGCCTTTTATCAACTCTACATTCACCGGGTCCAGGCCTTGGAACGGCTCATCTAAGAAGACGACTTCGGGGTCATGGATTATGCTGGCTATGAACTGGAGTTTCTGCTGCATCCCTTTGCTTAACTCTTTAACTTTACCTTTAGCTCTATCCAGAAGGTCAACTTTTTCCAGCAAAGAGATAGCTCTTTCCTTGGCAAGGGAGCTCGGCACGCCTTTAAGCTGGGCAAAGTAAAGCAAAATTTCCAGAATTCCAAGGTTTTGGTAAAGCCCTCTTTCTTCAGGTAGATAACCTACCTTTTCTTTGACCTCACTCGGGTTACGGCCCAGAACCTTAACCTCACCTTCGTCCGGCTTGAAGATGTCCATTAAAATGCGGATAGTGGTGGTTTTGCCGGCCCCGTTTGGGCCTAACAGGCCAAATATTTCCCCCTTCTTTACCTCAAAGGAAAGGCCATTTACCGCTATAAGTCCGCCGTACCTTTTAAGCAGATTGCGAACTTCAATGACCATCGGTCCTCCATAACCATTATAGCACAAAGCAAGCTCAGAGGGGAAATTTTAACCGGCTAAAGAGACCGAACTTCAATAAGCCGAGAGTGGGGGAGGCTGCGCCACGG
>CAYOIS010000119.1:0-6423 GCA_964404055.1 uncultured Anaerolineae bacterium
TTTTATCCCTTGCGCAGCTACTGTTTCGGCAATGCGGCAGGAATTGGGTAGCTGGCGTTGGACTTTTCTGATAATTGGGTATTATTTGGTCCTCTCCTTTGCGGCTGGAATTTTAGCCTACCATGCTTTTCCCTTCATAAGCTCCGGTTTGTTCTTGGACGGAAGGTGAGTTTCTAGCCTTTTTGCTGAACTTGTGTGTTGGCAATGCTTTCCAATTTTTTAGCCGCGGGCTTCCGCCCAGTTGGCCATTGTAGGGCAAATGCGAGCATTTGCCTTACGATGGGGCTAAAGCGCCCTTTTCTTATGCGCCGACCGAAGTTGCCCTTTTTAGGCTCTTAGCTTGGGGTCGGCCTTCGCTGACCTTTAGTTTTAGGCGAACTTCCGTGGCCTCGGTCTCAGTAAGGGGCCAAATCTTATGTTACCCTCCTTTTCGGCCATAGGCAGGGTACCTCCTCCTTGAGTTTTGCCCGCAATTTATAGAGGGGGCCTCGCCTTTTTTCACAATTCCCTCTATCACCCGGTAACGATCTCTTGGCGCAAGTGCTATCTTCATTTGCTCTATCTCCCCAAACTTGGTATAATGTTAGTGCAAGCTCCCAGGAGGAGATATGCGAGTAAATCCTGAAAGCCCCGTCCCCCTCTATTACCAAATCTATCAGGAGTTACGTCGTGAAATCCTCAGTGGACGGCTTAAGCCTGGTGAGCCGCTCCCCTCGGAGGCCCAGATATGCGCTCAGTGTGGTGTTTCCCGCATGACAGCCAGGTTAGCGTTATCGCAGCTCGTCAATGAAGGGCTGGTGGTGCGGAAGAGAGGCAAAGGAACATTCGTAGCATCCCCTAAAGTTACCTTCCGTGAAGAGGCTTTCTTCTTCCTTCGCTACACTGACCTTGTGAGATTCCTCGGCTCTGCGGCCAGTTCCAAAGTGCTTGGCAAGAGCATTACTGAGCCTTCCGACGAGGCAAGGGAAGCCCTCCGCCTCGAGCCAGAGGAAAAGGTCGTATGCATTGTGCGCTTGCGCTTGATTGATGATGAACCTATGGCTTTGGAAACTTCTTTCCTTCCATCGCGCTTCTTCTGCCGCCTTATGGATATAGACCTTTCCGATAAAAGCCTTTACCAAGTGCTGGAGGAGGAGTTTTCCCTCGCCCCAGCTTACGCTATAGATACTGTTGAGCTCTCCACCGCAGGGCCTTACGAAGCGAAGGAGCTTCAAATCAAGGAGGGGATGCCTATCGTCCTGAGCACTCGCATCGCTTATTCGGCCCAGGATGTTCCGCTTGTTTTCACCAAGACCATCCACAGGGGGGACCGCTTCCGGGCAGTGGTAAAGTGTTCACGGAAAGATTTGGAAACCTTTAGGTGAGGTTAAGCAATGGGCTACGGCTTTTGGGGAAAAGTCCTCTGGGTAAACCTTACCAGCGGTGAGATATGGGAGGAAGAACTCCCCGAATCGCTTTACCGCCGCTTCTTGGGAGGCTACGGCTTAGGGGTGGCTATCCTATTCCAGAGGATGGAAGCTGGCACTGACCCTTTGGGTCCAAAGAACATCCTGGCCTTTTTGCCTGGCCTCTTGACCGGCAGCAATGCCCCCTTCAGTGGCCGCTTCATGGTAGTTGCCCGCTCGCCCCTAACAGGCGGATGGGGTGAGGCTAACTGCGGTGGTAACTTCGGGCCAGCACTACGCGGCGCTGGTTACGATGGATTGTTTATCACTGGTGTGGCTGAGACGCCTGTTTACCTCTTCATTGACGGCAATCGGGCGGAGTTGCGGGATGCTACGGAGCTTTGGGGGATGGACACGGTAGAGACAGAGAAAGCTTTGCGGGAAAAAGTAGGGACGGACGTTCGGGTGGCTTGCATTGGCCCGGCTGGAGAACGCCTTTCCCTTATCTCTGGCATCGTTAACGATGGTGGACGCATCGCTGCCCGCTGCGGGCTGGGCGCAGTGATGGGCTCCAAACGTTTGAAAGCGGTTGCCGTGCGAGGAAAAGCGCGTCCCCCCTTGGCCGACCCGGACGCTTTCAAGCGGGCTGCTGCTTCTTACCGCGAGCTCTTCCGACGACGCCCTTCCTACTGGAGCTCCCGCATCCCAAGCCTCTCCCGCCGCCTACTCCCCTTTCTTCGCCGATTTGGCATACGGCCCAGCGGTGGACCAGTCCAGATGATTATTGACTCCTTCCGCATTTACGGTACAGCGGCGGGGACGGCAATGCTGGTTGAGCTTGGGGATACCCCAGTGCGCAATTGGCTTGGGATAGGCTTCCGAGACTTCCCTTTGGAGAAATCCAGTAAGCTCAGCGATGAATCCGTAATCCGCCACAATATCCGCTCTTATGGCTGCCACTCTTGCCCTGTCGCGTGCGGAGCCATTGTCCGCCTTCCCGATGGTGGCTCTGGGCATAAGCCGGAGTATGAAACCTTAGCCGCCTTCGGCCCTCTTCTTCTGAACGATGACTTGGAATCAGTCATGCTGTGCAACGAGATTTGCAACCGAGCGGGGCTGGATACTATCTCCACGGGTGTGGCTGTAGCTTTTGCCATAGAAGCGCGTGAGCGAGGCTGGCTTCCACCTGAACTAAGCGAGGAGTTACCGCTGGCTTGGGGCGATGGCAAGGTCATTGTTGAGCTGGTGCGGAGGATTGCTCGGCGGGAGCCAGGGCTGGGCAATTGGCTGGCCGATGGGGTTAAGCGTGCGGCTGAGCTTTTAGAGGAAGAGGCAAAAGAGGCAGCCATGCATGCTGGAGGGCAAGAGCTACCTATGCATCGTGGGTTGTACGAACCGGGTGTAGCCTTAGGCTATTCAGTAGACCCCGCTCCCGGGCGACACACCGCTACCATTTCCGGCATGACGGAGCTTAAAGCTTACAACCGCTTCTTTGCCCTCAAAGGCATTAAGCTTCCGGGTCGCTACGAGTATGCCACCAAGGGCCAAGCCTTTGGCGTAATAATCCCAATTATCCGGGCTTACGATTCCCTCGGACTTTGCCATTTTGCCCTCCAAATGGGGGAGCCTCCTTTCCTTGCCTGGCTCAATGCAGCCACGGGCTGGGATTTTGATGAGGAAGAATTCCTCCAGGTCGGGAGACGGATTCAAATTGTGCGTCATGCCTTCAATGCTCGCGAGGGTTTGCCAATGCATTTCCCACTGCCTGCACGCGAGTTGGGCAAACCGCCGCAAGAAGTCGGCCCAGTGGCAGGTGTAACGGTTGATTTGGAGACGATGGTTGCCAACTACTTTGCCACCATTGGCTTGGATTTAGCGGCCGAATGGCCCTGGCCGGAACTTTCAGATTTAATCACATAATTTTAAGGAGGTGGCAAATGCCGTTCTCAGTGGACACAAAATTAGGGGAGCTTTTAGCTAATGAGAAAGCGCGGGCAGTTCTGGAGAAGCACCTGCCGGGGATTTCTACCCACCCTCAAATCAATTTGGTCAAAGGGATGAGCCTCAGGGCAATCGCCAACTATCCCCAGGCGGGCATCAGCCAAGAAAAGCTTCAGGCAATTGATGAGGACTTGAAAGCTATAGAAGAGTAAAAGCCCGACAGACAAAGCCAAACCAAATTCATTTACCCAGCAATAGAAAGCCTGAAGTGCGAAAGAACTGAATTCCTGGGCCGGTTACCCGCGGCATCCGGGAACCAGAACTAGCAAAGACTTGCTTGGCCCTTTTTAAAAGGGCAATTCCCTCTTCTCAACGAAGTAGACAAGCTTCGGGGGTACTGAATAAATCGGGGCGGTAAGCCGACATTAACCCCAAATTGAGGAGGGACTTAAGCCATAAAAGAACTGGGCTATTCCTATAGACCGGCTTGGGAAGCTCTACGCAAGGCTGTGGAATGGTACATAGCGAACGGCTACGCGCCTTGAGGAGGATATGGCGGGATACCTTTTGAGTATAGATGCTGGAACGGGTTCAATCAGAGCTCTTTTAGTAGAGGTTGAAACGGGCAAAACCGCAACTGCCTGCCGGAAATGGAGACCTCGCCCCTCTCCCGAAGGTGTCTGGGCCTATGACTTTGATACTGAAAGTGCCTGGGCCTTCATAGTTGAAGTAGTTCGGGAAGCATTGCAGAAGGCAAACGCCTTGCCATCGGAAGTCTTAGGCATTGCTGCTACTTCCATGCGCCATACGCTCGTGCTTGTCCGGGATGGGAAGACCGTTTTTGCTGTGCCCAACATGGATGCTCGTGCCGCTGCCGAAAGCATGGAGATCGCAGCTGAGCGAGGCGAAGCCATATATCTGCAGACAGGCCGGTGGCCTTCCCCTATCTTCATGCTCCCGCGGCTTCGGTGGCTCCTTAGCTACCATCCCGAATTCCTAAAAGGTGCAACAGCCTTTACCTTGGGCGACTGGATAGCTTACCGTCTCTGCGGGGAAAAAGCAACCGATTTTTCCCACGCAGGCGAAAGCATGCTGCTGGACATACACAAGCGAGAATGGATAGAGGGCTTGGTCACCGAGCTGGGCTTGCCGCTCTCTCTGCTTCCGCCTATCACCCCTTCCGGAACCCTTCTGGGCCGATTAACCCAGCCCGCAGCCGAAGCATTGGGGCTTATCCCCGGAATACCCGTGGCCGTTGGAGGAGCTGATACCCAATGCGCTTTGCTGGCGCTGGGAATCCTGCGCCGCGGTGAGGTAGCCATCGTTTCTGGGACCACAGCTCCGCTTCAAGGTGTAGCTGAGCAGCCGGTCTTGGAACCGGAAGGCCGTCTCTGGACAGGCCTCCACACTTTTCCCGAACGATGGGTGGTTGAAAGCGGAGCAGGCCCTATAGGCGAAGCTCTTGAATGGTTCGCTAAGCTCCTCTTCCCCGATTCCCCCCAACCCATTGCCCGCTTCATGGCCGAAGCCAAACAAGCACAGCCAGGCTCTGGAGGGACGATTTCCGCCTTCGGGGTTCAGATTTTCAACGCCAAAGCTATGGCTTTTCCCGCCGGAGCGATTACCACCTCTCATTTCCTCAGGGAAGCGCCGAGGCCTGCCCTGTGCAGAGCTATTTTAGAAGGCATGGCCTTTGCCATCAGAGCCAATCTGGAGCAAATTGCCCAAATATTGGGCCACCCTCCCCGAATAGCCATGACCGGAGGGATGACCCGAAGTCCCTTCTGGGCTCAACTTGTTGCCAGTGCTCTTGAGCAGCCGATTGAAATTTCCCTCACACCTGAAGGCACAGCCCTTGGAGCTGCTATCTGCGCAGGGGTCGCTGCTGGCATTTTCAAAGGGCTGGAGGAAGGGGTAGAGCGCTTAGCCCGCGTCCAGCTCGTTCAGCCTGATGAAGCGGCCTTGGAAATATACAAAAACCTCTACCTGGAGTGGCGCGAGTTCTTCACTAAACAGGGGGAAGCCCAAAGCTTAGCCTCCAACTTAATCCTCCAGAACATACTTCAGCCTGCTCCCCCTAAGCCCTTTGCCCCTATCCCATTCCGCCCCAAAATACTGGTCACAGCCCAGATGGATGAAGAAAGCCTGGCCAAACTGAGCCAACTGGGCGATGTAGAATACTCCTGCTACCGAGAAACCTTACGAGTTCTCACAGGCGATGATTTGATTGAAGCCCTCAAAGGCGTGCACATTTTCATTACCGAAGTAGATGTAGTGGACTTGGATGCCCTCCGGCAATTGCCGGACCTCCGTGTGGTTGTATCTTGTCGAGGGCGGGCAGTGAATGTAGATGTAGAAGCGTGCACAGCTATGGGAATACCCGTGCTCTACGCTCCTGGCCGCAATGCCGATGCTGTAGCGGACCTGACCATTGCTTTCATGCTCGCCCTCCTGCGCAAGCTAATCCCGGCCGACCATTTCCTGCGGGAGCCTGGAGGCGAAGCCGGAGATATGGCTCGAATGGGCCGAGCTTTTGAGGCCTTCCTTGGCCGCGAGCTCTGGGGGAAAACTGTTGGGCTAATCGGCTTTGGGGCGGTAGGACGCCAAGTTGCCCGGCGCCTCATCCCCTTTGGCGTTCGCTTGCTCGTTTATGACCCCTACATTTCCCCAGATGAGGCCGCCCTTTACGATGCCGAGCTTGTCACCCTGGAAAAACTCTTAGCCGAAAGCGACATTGTAAGCCTACATGCCCCAGTTACGGACGAAACCCGAGGTATGATAGGCCGAGAAGCCCTCTTGCGGATGAAACGCGGGGCCCTCCTCATCAATACTGCGCGGGCCGCCCTTGTAGACGAGGAAGCCTTGGCTGAGGCCCTACGCTCCGGCCACTTGGCTGGGGCAGCGGTTGACGTTTTCTCCGTAGAACCTCCTGCCTCCGACCATCCACTGCTTGCGCTCCCCAACGTCATCGCTACCCCTCACATCGGTGGGAACACCGAAGAAGTAGCTTCCCACCAGGGCAAAATTGTGGTGGAGGACTTGCGCCGTTTCCTGGCCGGTGAGCGCCCCCAGCACATACTGAACCCAGAAGTCCTAA
>CAYOIS010000120.1:0-6400 GCA_964404055.1 uncultured Anaerolineae bacterium
TGCTAATCATGCTTGACGGTTTTATCACTATGCGGTAAAATTTAATTAACAATCTCAGCGATGAGGGGAAGGCCGAAGAGGGCCTCCCCTCATCATGCTTTTAAGGAGGGTAAGGCTATGAAAGGAAAAGCAGTGGTAGGACAATCAGGGGGGCCTACGGCTGTAATTAACAGCTCATTAGCGGGAGTTATTCAAGAGGCTCTCAGGCATTCGGAGATAGAGGCCATTTATGGGGCAATAAACGGCATAAAGGGAGTGCTGGAGGAAGAGTTTGTTGACTTGGGCCAAGAGCCGGCTGAAGTCCTGGAAGGACTGCGCCGAACCCCTGGGGCTGCCTTGGGAAGCATAAGGTACAAAGTGAAGGAAGGGGATTACGAGCGCATCCTCCAGGTTTTCAAAGCTCACAATATCCGTTACTTCTTCTACATAGGCGGGAACGATTCCATGGACACGGCCATGAAGCTTGATTCCTTGGCTAAAGAAACCGGCTACGAGCTCCGGGTCATCGGCATACCCAAAACTATTGACAACGACCTTGCCTATACTGACCACTGCCCCGGCTATGGGAGCGCAGCTCGGTTTGTAGCCATGGCTGTAAGGGATTCGGGGTGGGATACAAGAGCTATGAGGGTGAATAGCCCGGTTAAAATCGTGGAAATCATGGGGAGGAATGCGGGCTGGCTTGCCGGAGCAGCGGCTTTGGCCAAGGAGCGGGAAGATGACCCCCCTCACCTCATCTACGTCCCCGAAAGGCCCCTTTCTAAAGATAAACTCCTAAAGGATGTGGAAGAAGCTTACCGACGCTATGGCTACGTAGTCATCGCTTTAAGTGAAGGGGTGGTGAACGAAAGGGGCGAACCGTTTGGGGGGGAGTTTGCCCCCAAAGAAGTTGATGCTTTCGGCCACGTGCTCAAAGGAGGTGCTTCTGACGCGGCGGCTTCCATCATAAAGGCCGAATTAGGCCTGAGCACTCGCATAGATAAGCCCAATTACCTCTACCGCTCCTTCTCCCTGGCAGTTTCGGAAGTAGACCGAGAGGAAGCTTACGAGGTGGGAAGGGTAGCGGTAATAGCGGCCTTAGCTGGAGAAACAGGGAAAATGGTCACTTTAATCCGAGAGCCTGGCCCTGTTTATCGCTCCACTACTGGCCTTGTGGAGCTGGAAAAAGTGGCTAATGTGGAACGCTACCTCCCCGATGATTTCATAAGCGGGGATGGCAACTTTGTGACCGAGGCTTTCATAGAATACGCTCGCCCTCTCATCGGGGGTGATTTGCCACCTTACGCCAGGCTGAGAGGGGTAAAGGTGCCAAAGAAATTGCTCTAAGGAGGAAGCTATGCCGTTAGTGACCAGCAAAGAGCTACTTCAAAGGGCTTTTGAAGAACATTATGCCATTGGGGCTTTCAACGCCAACAACATGGAGCAAATCCAAGCCATAGTGGAAGCGGCTCAGGAGGAGCGGGCCCCTGTTATACTCCAGGTAAGCCAAGGGGCCATCCGCTACGCAGGCCTTGAGATGGCTGCCGGCATGGTGAAAATAATAGCATCGCAAGTGGATATACCTGTGGTCTTGCACTTGGACCACGGTACAAGCTTTGAACAGAACATACTTTGCCTCAGGGCTGGCTTCACCTCGCTGATGTTTGATGGCTCCAAGCTTCCATTTGAGGAAAACGTAGCCATAACCCGCAAAATCTGCGAGGTAGCCCATTCTGTGGGAATCCCCGTTGAAGCTGAGCTGGGCCAAGTCCTCCAAATAACCGATAAAGTCACGCCTGAAGATGTAGAGAAGGCCATGACCGACCCCGACCAAGCTGCTGAGTTCATCAAGCTTACAGGGGCAGACTCTCTGGCCGTAGCCATAGGCTCAATCCATGCGATGAGGGCTCAAGAAGCCTCGTTGGACATTGACCGGCTCAAAGCTATCCGTAAGAAGGTAAACGTCCCGTTGGTCCTGCATGGCTCATCGGGGGTCAAAAATGAAAGCCTCTTAGAGGCCATAGAGAACGGGATAAGCAAGATAAATGTGGCCACTTACCTCAACCAAGCCTTCATGCGAGGCCTCAAGGAAGGGCTTGAAAAGATGCCCGACGAGGTTGACCCACGCAAGGTTCTGGCCATAAGCCGAGAATACGTCAAGGAAGCAGTCCGGGAAAAGATTAGGCTTTTCGGGAGTGCGGGGCGAATAAACTCAACTGGCGGCTTTGTAAGCCCACGCAAAGTTTTCGGGGTCGTAAAGCCTGACACCACAGAATAAATTTGCCTTGCAACGGCTCACTTGAGGTTAATTAACGCATTTTGAGGACTTCTTTTATCTTCTCCCTGAGCTGGCTTACGCTGAAGGGCTTGGTTAGGTAAAGTGAGCCAGTAGAGTGGAGAAAAGCCTCAGTAGCCGGGGTGAGGACGTCGCCGGTTATGAAGATAAAGCGGTTGGCAAGGTGCGGTTTGGAAGCCTTAACTTTCTCGTAAAAAGCAATCCCGCTGAGCCGAGGCAAACGCACATCCGAAATTACAAGGTCAAAGTCCTCCCCCTCCAGAATCTGCAAGGCTTTCTCCCCATCCTCCGCCACCTTCACTTCCATCCCTTCCTGGGCCAATATGGTCCTAAGCACATTGGTTATAGCCGCTTCGTCTTCCACTACCAAGACTTTGGCCGTGGGAAGTTTCTCCTCCAGCTCCTTAAGTAGTTCCTCGGCCCACTTTGCCTCTTCCCCAGGCGCTACTGGTATTTCTACGAAGAAGGTAACACCAGGCTCAGGGGTATTGTTGCGAGCCCAAATCCTCCCACCATGTTCTTTCACCAAATTGTAAGCGATGGTAAGTCCCATCCCTGTCCCCTTCTTCTTGGTGGTAAAGAAGGGGTCAAAGATGCGGGACATGTGCTCCTTGGGGATGCCAGGGCCATCATCGCAGAACTCAATCCGGATGAAATTTTCAGGGGTAAGGGAAGTCCTCACGGTTAAAGTGCCACCCCCGTGGGCTTCATACATCGCTTGCTCGGCATTTATGATTATGTTTAAGAAGACCTGCTGAAGCTGCTGCGGGTCCGCTGATGTAAGGGGAATAGCTGGGTCAAGCTCTTCCTTGACCTTCACATTTTCCACCTTCATCTCGTAAGCCCTGAGGGCCAGGGATTTGCGGATGAGTTCGTTTATATCAACAGTCTCCCTCTTAGGGGGGCGCCTCCGGACGAATTCCAAGAGGTTCTGGACGATTCCAGCTGCCCTGCGGGCCTCCTCTTCTATCCACTTCAGGTTTTCCCTGGCCCTTTCGGGCATTGAGGGGTCCATGCTCAGAAGCTGAGCATGCATCAAGACTGAGGTGAGGGGGTTATTGAGCTCATGGGCCACCCCGGAAATTAGCTCACCGATTGAGGCTAACTTCTCAGCTTGGAAGAGGCGCTCCCTCAGCTCCTTCTCAGCAGTCACATCCCGTATGGAATGGGCAAAGGCAACAATATTGCCTTGCTGGTCAAAGATTGGGAAAAGGCCAATTGATAGGATCCGCTTAAGGTGAGGCTCTTCAATTTCCTCCACCACGGGCCTCCGAGTTGCTATCATCTTGCTGTAAGGGCAATACAGCGGAGGGGCACTGGTACCATGGACGAGGGAGTAACATTTTAAGCCTTTCAGCTCCTCCGGGGATGAGAACCCCAAGAGTTGGGCTGCAGCCCTGTTGGCCCTCAAAATCGTAAGATCTTCATCGGCAATGAAAATGGCATCGGCTACGGCGTTGAATGTCAATTCCCACTCCTCACTCAGTAGGCGAAGTTCAGAGGTCAGGCGAGCGTTGCGGATAGCTACGGCTGCCGCTGAAGCGAAGGCTTCAAGCCGCTGGGCATCTTCTTGGGTAAACTGGCCAGGACGAGTCCCATCCACGCACAGGAACCCTATAGTCTCACCTCTGAACCGAATTGGGGAGGCAACATAGGAGCGGAGCCATTCAAAGCCTGGGACTTTAACCCACTCAGGCTCGGATTCAGTGTCGGGGATGAGGACAGCTTTGCCTGTCTCAGCCATCCGCTTAAGGTTAGGGAAGAGAGGGAGAGTCATACCAACCACCTTATCAGCCACCCCAAATTTTTCGTATCCTCGAGCTCGGGCTACTTTCACCTCCTCCCCTTCCAGGAACAGGACATTAAAGGCATCGCCTGGAATTAAGGAGTTGACATGTTCAAGGATTAAGTCCAGGATTTCCTCAAGGTTTAGAGTGGAGCTAAGTTCTATTGCGGCCTGGGATAGGGCTTCGGCCAGAAGGCGGGATTTGCGTTCAGCCTGGAGCAGGCGGATGTTCTCCAAAGCTATGCCCATATAGTCGGCCAGGATTGTGAGGAGGCGGATGTCTTCAGGGCTGAAAGCATTTACCCTGTCATCTTCAACATTTATCACTCCTATAACTTGCCCTCTTGCCTTGATTGGGACATCTACTTCGGAGCGGGTAACAAGGTCCCTTGAGCCCTGGACAAAGCGGGGATCCTTTGTCACATCGGGGACGTAAAGCAGTTCGCCAGAGCGGACAGCGGCTACCGTAAGGCCCTTTTCCCCTTCTAAAGGAAGGGAGAATTCCCGAGGCATTTCATAGCCTTTAATGGCCCTCAGGCGAAGGACTTTCTCCTTCCAATCCGCTTCCAGGTAAGCAATGGCCCTGAACTCCAAAACTGAGCTGGCTATTTCTAAGACGGCTTGGATTATTTGGTTCTCGTCCTGCGAAGTGATAAGCTCCCGCCCAAGCCGATGGATGGCTTCCAGCTTTTCGGCCAGGCTCTTCTCTCTGGTTATGTCCTGACGGCCTAAGACTGTCCAAGAGGTCCCAGGGACTGGAGCAGCGAAGGCCTGGTAGGTTTTCCCCCCTTCCTCTATTTCCCAATAGACTGGCCTTCCCCCTTCCGATGCTTCCCAAATTTTGCCTTCAAACTCGGGGCTTTTTGCGATTTCACGTAATGGCTTCCCTAAGGCTTCTTGGAGGGTTAACCCAAAACTTTCAAGGAAAGCCTTGTTAGCTGCGATTATGTTTAAATCACGGTCCAGGACGATAATCTCCATGGGCAAAGCATCAGTGGAAGTGCGGAGGAGTTCCCTTTCGCTCTTGAGGCTCTGGTAAAGCTGGGCATTGTGGAAAGCTATCGCCACCAAGGAAGCTATGGACTCCAAAGTTGCGGCATCCTCTAAGGTAAAAGCTCCAGGCTTGGTATCCTGAAGGTCAATAGCCCCCAGAGCTTTTCCTCTGAAGCTTATTGGCACGCAGATTTCGGAGCCTATCAGCCCGGGAGGGACAGGGCCAGGGATGTAGCGTGGGTCTTTGGAGACATCATTGCATAGGACTGTCTCGTTGTGGGTTATGCTCCAGCCAATTATCCCCTGGGATAAGTGCTGGCGGTAACCAGGTCCAGCGATCTGAGCATATTCCCCAGCCACTGCCTTAAGGACTGCTTCCTCCCCTTCCACCAGAAAAAGCAAAACCCCGTAATGTCCAAGTTTCTCCCATATCAGTTGTGTTATTTCCTGGAAAAGGATTTCAGGGCTAACAGGGATTATAACCGTGCGGGCTAATTCGTTCAGGATGGAAAGCCTTTCAACCAGCTTGAGGGTGCGGTCATAGAGGATGGCATTGCGGAAGGTTAGAGCAAGGTAGGAGGCCAAGGCTGAGAGCATTTCGACAATTTCCTGGGAATAGGAGGCTGGGGTATAGGATTGAACTGAGATTACCCCTACCACTTTGTCTTCTACAATCATTGGAACGCCGAGGTAAGAGCGAGGGACCTTGCCAGTGCCCCAGAGGGAGTAGGGGTAAGTTCCCTTTTCTAAGTCAGCTATTAGGAGGGGAGCTTTGGAGTTGATAACGATTTGGGTCAGGCCTGGGAGCAGCTTACGGCGCTCTCTCGGCTCCCTTACTCCTTCATCTACCCGGATTATGAAATCCAGTTCCTCGGTCTCGGGGTAATACAAGGCGATGTAGAAGGCATCCATTGGCAGAAATTTAGCGAGCTCTTTGTAGATGGCCTCAGCTATTGCCTCTAAATCCAGGGAAGAGGAGGCAGCTTGGGCTACAGAAGCCAGAGTAGGCAGGTACTGGACTGAGGGAAAAACATGAGGGGCTTTCTCTAAGGTTAGGATTATAACTTCTTGCCCTTCCTCTCGCACGAAGGTTGGGGTGATAAGAACGGGAACCTTCTTCCCGGTAGGGCAAATAATTGTGGTCCTGAAAGGTTCGGAGGATATGGCCTTAGTTATGGCTTCCAGGGCTTTTTGGTCAAGGTTAGGGATGAGAGGGCTTATATCTTTCCCTTCCAGCTCCTCAAAGGAAGATTCGCATATTTCCAAGGCCTTTCGGTTGGCGAAAATTATCTTACCTTCGGGGGAAAGGGCCAGGACCCCAGCATTTATCCCGTCAAGCCACGCTC
>CAYOIS010000121.1:0-6342 GCA_964404055.1 uncultured Anaerolineae bacterium
CGCCGTAAGGGAGGTGGGCGGAATCGGCAAAATAGAGGATGTCTTCAGAAGGCAAGAGGCGAGCCACCTCCCGCCAAACCGAAAGCCCCCCTACCCCTGAGTCAAAGATGCCGATGGGGTTATCCCTTGAAGGCAAAGGCCACCTCCTCCCCTGTCTTGCCCTTAAGTTTAAACAATTTTGCCTAAAAATCCAAAAGCCACCCTGGCTGTACCTTCAGAAGTGAGGGAGTAACGCTTTGAAAGTTAAACCTTTTGCCGTTAACCTAAGGTCAACTGCAGAAACTATCGCTTTCCTCACCCCATGCTGATTTGGTGTATAAGGAGAAAGCTCCTTCCACCTCTAAGCGCCGAGGTCGCCATCGCAAATAAGTACTTTAGAAAACCGGAGAATTTCTCTCCCGCAACCATAAAGGGGAATGGCAAGTTTCGCTTGTTAATGGCACAGGTCTCAATATAAGCGCTATGCCCTTCTGTTAAAAATTGACAAAAGCGGTAAGTAGTGATATAATTCACATACACTTTGGTTAGGAGGGAAATAGAATGAGCAGAAAAGCTGTGCCTACAGTTTGTCCGTATTGCGGAGTTGGATGCGGCATTTGGCTTCAAGTTGAAAACGGTAGGCTCATAGGCGTCACTCCCCGCAGCTCGCATGAGATAAGTCGGGGGATGCTCTGTGTTAAGGGATGGACCTCTCACGAATTTGTGATGAGTGCGGAGCGACTGACCAAGCCCCTCATTAAGCGAAATGGGAAGTTTGAGGAAATTTCTTGGGATGAGGCCCTGAAAATAGTCGCAGGTAAGCTGAAGGAATACAAAGAAACTTATGGCCCCGAAGCTATAGGTATTTTGTCATCGGCAAAATGCACAAACGAAGAGAACTACCTGGTGATGAAATTCGCCAGGGCTGTGCTTGGCACGAACAATATTGATCACTGTGCTCGCCTCTGCCATGCTTCTACAGTCGTGGGCTTGATGAAAACGTTTGGCAGCGGGGCGGCGACAAATTCCGTAAACGAGCTTGAAAATTCAGATTGCATATTAGTGACAGGCTCCAACACAACTGAAGAGCACCCGATTATCGCACACTATATAATTAAAGCTAAGGACAAAGGCGCTAAATTAATAGTTGTAGACCCGAGGTTCATCCCCTTGGCACAAATTGCCGATTTTTACCTCAGGCAGAAACCCGGAACCGATGTTGCGTGGCTCAATGGATTCATGAACGTCATTTTAGAGGAAGGCTTGGAGGACAAAAGGTTCATCCAGGAAAGAACTGAAGGGTTTGAAGAGCTTGAAAGGACAGTTAGGAAATATACCCCTGAATATGTAGAGAAGATAACGGGAATACCAAAAGAAAGCCTAATCGCTGCCGCTAAAACTTTTGCGCTTGCAGAACGTGCAGCCATCGTATATGCAATGGGGATAACACAACATACTACAGGTGTAGATAATGTTATTTCTATTGCCAATCTTGCCATGCTCACTGGAAATATCGGGAGAGAAAGCACTGGGGTGTTCCCTCTGAGAGGTCAATCCAATGTTCAGGGTGCGTGCGATATGGGTGCACTCCCTGACTTCTACTCCGGCTATCAGAGGGTGGAAGATCCGGACGTTCGGGCTAAGTTTGAAAGGGCTTGGGGTGTGAATTTACCTCCGACCCCTGGACTTACCGTTCTTGAGATGATGGATAAAGCCCTGGAAGGTAAATTGAAGGCAATTTACATAATTGGTGAAAACCCAATGCTTTCCGACCCTGACATCTCTCATACTGAAAAGGCTCTGAAAAACCTTGAATTCTTGGTTGTCCAAGACATCTTCCTGACCGAAACAGCTCAACTGGCGGATATTGTCCTCCCAGCTACTTCCTTTGCCGAAAAGGATGGAACAATCACTAATACGGACCGTTTGGTCCAAAGGATTAGGAAGGCCATTGAGCCAATTGGTGAAAGCAAACCAGACTGGCAAATACTGTGTGAATTAGCGAAGGAGATGGGTGCACAAGGATTTGATTACACATCACCGGCTGAGATCATGGAAGAGATAGCCTCACTAACCCCAATTTACGGGGGTATAGATTACGAAAGGCTTGAAAAAGGAGGATTGCGTTGGCCTTGCCCATCTAAGGAGCATCCGGGGACTCCTTACCTCCATAAGGAAAAGTTCACCCGAGGGAAAGGGAAGTTCATTGGGGTTGAATTTAAAGAGCCTGCGGAACTCCCAAACGAAGAATACCCGTTCACCTTAACCACGGGAAGGATTGGGTTCCATTACCATACAGGCACAATGACCAGGAGGACAACGTTACTGGACAGGGAAGTTCCAACAGGTTACGTTGAGATAAACCCCGCTGATGCCAAGAAGCTTAACATCCGAGACGGGGAAGTCGTTGTAGTTAGTAGCCCCAGGGGTGAAATAAAGGTGAAGGCTTTCGTGACTGAAAGGGTAACAGAGGGGGTAATATTCATCCCATTCCATTTCTCCGAATGCCCTGCGAACTGCTTAACCAATTTGGCATTAGATCCTTTGGCAAAAATTCCGGAATTTAAAGCATGTGCGGCAAAGGTTGAAAAGGTTTCAATCAAGAAAGGAGGGTAAAAGTGAAAGCTGTGTTTATTCCAAAAGAGAATTTTCCCAAAGTGCTTGAAAGATGGCTCTCTTCATACGAAATATTGGGGCCTGTGGAAAGATACGGGGAGATTGTTCTACAACCTTTGACCAAAGAATCCTTGAAAGATGTCCGGTTGGGGGAAAATAGGGCATCTATATCCATAAAGCCCCTTTTCCTCCCCCAGACTGAATGCATGTTCGTGTACAAGAGCGAGCCACTAAAAGTGGAAATTGACTCATCCAAACCAGTCCCTACTTTAGTGCTTGGGGTTAGAGCCTGTGATTTAAAGGCCATTGAACTCCTTGATAAAGTCCTGCTTGAGGAGCCTGCTGACTTCTACTACTTGGAGAAAAGGAAAAACACATTTCTCATCAGTGTGGATTGCGAAGAGCCTCTTGATGTGTGCTTCTGCGCCTTGGTCGGTGTAAACCCTTATCCTGAGCGTGGGTTCACCATCAACTTGAGCAAATTAGAAGGGGGTTACTTAGCAGAACCCGGCGACGAGAAGGGCGCAGAACTCTTTGAGCAAGTAAAGGAATTTACAATTGAGGCAACTCCTGAACACTTCAGCCCGAGGGAAGAGCGAAGGCGAGCCCTTCTTGAAAAATTCAAGGGAGAGAGGCTTAAAGAGCTTGAAAAGAAAATATTATCACGGGACGAAAGATACTGGGAGGAACTTTCTAAGAGGTGCATCCAGTGTGGAGGATGTGCTTTCGTTTGCCCTACATGCTATTGCTTCTATGTTATTGACAAAAGGATGAGCCCTGAGGATTGGCTTAGAGAGAGGGGGTGGGACTCCTGCCTTTTTGAGGCTTATCAGCGAATGACAAGCGGGGAAAATCCGAGGAAGACCTTGGCTTCACGCTTGGTGCAGAGGTTTAATCACAAGTGCGTTTACTTCAAGGAGCAATACGGTGAATACATGTGCGTCGGCTGCGGGAGATGCATTGAAGTATGCCCAGGGAGAATTGATATCAGGGAGATATTGGAGGAGTAAAAATGCGCAACCCATATATTCCATCTATGGCTGAGATTGTAAATATTGAGGATGAAACGCCGACCATCAAAACATTTGCTCTCAAGTTGAAAGATGGCCCAATGGATTTTAAGCCAGGCCAGTTCATTGAACTAACTGTTTTCGGTGCCGGCGAAGCGCCATTCGCTATCTCCTCTTCTCCCTTCGAGAAAGAAATTATCCAAGTAAGCGTAATGCAGACGTTCAATCCGGTTTCGCTCAGAAAAGGGCGAGTGACAAGCGCATTGTTTACGAAAAAGCCAGGAGACCTTGTAGGAATTAGAGGGCCTTACGGGAATGGATACCCAATTGAAAAATGCATCGGGGACGTGACCATTGTGGGAGGGGGCATAGGAGCCTCTACTTTGCGGTCCTTAATCCTTTACCTCATGCGCGAAGGGAAATGCCGTAAAATTACTTTCTTCTACGGTGCAAGGACTCCCGCCGATTTGGTGTTCAAAAAGGACCTTGAGGAATGGAAGAAGTTAATTGATGTGCATGTGACTGTTGATAACCCCCAAGATGGTTGGACGGGCCATGTCGGCGTTGTCACTACACTCTTTGATAAAGTGCCACTTGACTTTTCCAGGGACATCGCTTTTGTCTGTGGCCCGCCAATTATGATTAAATTTACTGTGAAGAAACTCTTAGAATGCGGGTTTACTTCCGACAAAATTTTTGTATCGCTTGAAAGGTTTATGCAATGCGGGATAGGAAAGTGCGGGCATTGTAACATCGGTAAATATTTTGTATGTAAGGATGGGCCAATATTCTCGTACGAGCAAATAAAGGATATCCCCGAGATATTTTGAAGGAGGTTGCTTGTCCGGTAGCTGACCCTAAATGCTAATAGCCGGAGTATTAGTTAACACCACCTGCGTTTGGAGAGGCAAGCTCGGCAAGCAGCAGCGTTGAAAAGCCAGGTGCGTTTCCTTTTCCCAATCCGCCATATGCCCGAAAGTTATACTCACCAACAACTGTCTTTCCGTCGCCCGAATCCTAAACGCCATAAATCGTGGTCAGTTAGGAGGTGGCAGGGGTAGGAGGAAGGCCGCCAGCGCTTTTTCTAACAGAACTCTAACCTTCCTCTTATGCCCCTCTAATGCTGTTTCGCTAAGAAATAAGCGGAAACTTTCAGGAAAGGAGGTGATGGCTATGGCCGAGCTGGTCAAGTGGGAACCCTTCAGGGAGTTGATTTCACTGCGGGAGGCGATGGACCGCCTTCTGGAGGAAAGCTTCGTGAGGCCTTTTGGGTTGTTGGGGCCATCTCGCTTTGAATCCTTCGCCTTGGATATGTACGAGACCGAAAACGATTTGGTTGTCAAGGCCTCGCTGCCGGGTGTGAAGCCTGAGGATATTGATGTCAGCGTCAGTGGCGACCTCCTCACCATCAAGGCCGAGGTAAAGGAGGAGAAAGAAGTTAAGGAAGAGAACTACTTCCGGCGCGAGCGCCGCTTCGGAACCTTCTGTCGGTCCGTCACCCTCCCCATTGAGGTTGATGTGGATAAGGCCAAGGCCGAATATGAAAACGGAGTCCTCACCCTCACCTTCCCTAAGGCCGAGGCCGTCAAGCCCAAGGTTATAAAGGTAAAAGCCAAGAAATAAAAATAACGTGGGGCGGAGCAATCCGCCCCACAATCCCTAAGGAAAGGAGGTGATTGCTATGGCTACCAGGTGGGATCCTTGGGAGGAGTTCATGAGCCTTAAGGAGGCTATGGATAGGCTCTTGGAGGAAAGCTTCGTCCTTCCAAGGCCTTACGTTAGGGAAAGGCTCTACCGGCTCCCTGTGGATGTCTATACCACCGCTGACTCTGTTGTAATTAATGCTCCAATGGCCGGGGTCAAGCCTGAGGATGTAGATATCACCATTGAGGGCGATACTGTTACAATCAAGGGTGAGGTTAAGCCACCGGCCGAGAATGTAGATTACCTCATCCAAGAGCGTCGCTATGGGCCCTTCTCCCGGACCATAAGGCTCAATATCCCGGTGGAGCCGGATAAGGCCGAGGCTAACTTTGAGAATGGCCTCCTCATAATCACCATCCCTAAGGCTGAGGCAATCAAGCCTAAGACCATAAAGGTGGTGAAGAAGTAGCCATTTGCTCTGGCCCCCGGTAGGCTAGTAAGACTTACCGGGGGCCTTTTTGCCTTACGAGGCGGGAGGGGGTAAAATTTAGAAGAAAATTCTAAGAGACGGAGGTGATGGCTATGCCCATCTACGAATACGAGTGCTTGGATTGCGGGATACACTTTGAACGCGTGCAACGTTTCTCAGATCCTCCGGTAGAGGAATGTCCAAATGGCCATCGCCACGTCCGGCGAGTATTTCATGCCCCGGGCATAATTTTTAAAGGCTCGGGCTTTTACACTACTGATTATGCTCGGAAGAGTAGTAACGGCGGTGAGAAGAAGGAAGAGAAAGCGGAAGAGCGTTTCAGTTAAATCATTCATACCGCAACATCCTGGCCGGGGTTATCTGCGCTGCCGTTGAGTTGAAAGTGGGGAGCATATTTGACCACTTTTGATGAAGAGATGGGGGGAGCGGAGGAGTTGGGGCACGCTGTCCCACAAGCTATGTTGCCCATTTGGGAGGGCCGGAGGTCTTTGGGGAGATGTTATGGGCCGAAGCTTGGAGGCGTGGATGGGGACAGGCGGTGGGGAGTGAGGTTATTGGGGATGGTGCAGCCTGGATTTGGAATCTGGCCGAGGAGCATTTTTT
>CAYOIS010000122.1:0-6329 GCA_964404055.1 uncultured Anaerolineae bacterium
GATGGGGCCATAGTGCAAGTGGAGGTTGATGTATCGGCGGGCTCGCCTGGCTTCATAATTGTTGGTTTGCCTGATACTGCGGTTCAAGAATCCAGGGAAAGGGTGCGCTCCGCCCTCAAAAATGCTGGATTCCACTTCCCAGGCGGAAGGATAACAGTCAACCTCGCCCCCGCTGACTTGCATAAGGAAGGCTCGGCTTACGATTTGCCAATTGCCCTGGGGATACTTTGCGCTTCCGGCCAAATCTCAGCCGATCTTTCAGGTTCGGTTTTTGTGGGGGAACTTTCCCTGGAAGGGGCGGTCCGCCATGTGCGTGGCATCCTTCCCATGGCCGGTTTCTTGAAAGAGAAAGGCTTTAAGACCTTCTACGTTCCCTCAGTTGATGCCCCGGAGGCTGCCCTTGTCCCAGGCCTTGAGGTAATCCCCGCCCCCGACCTTGTAAGCTTAGTGCGGCATCTTAACGGCAGGGAAGAACTTAAACCTTACAAGCCTGACCCCTCGTTGATGAGCGAAGTAGAGCCTCAGTACGAAGTGGACATGGCTGATATAAAGGGGCAGGAGCACGCCAAGAGGGCTTTGGAAATAGCTGCTGCTGGTGGACATAACGTTCTTCTTGTTGGCCCTCCTGGAGCAGGAAAGACCCTTTTGGCAAGGGCTTTGCCCTCAATCCTCCCCAGCTTAACAACAGAGGAGGCTTTGGAGATAACTCGCATATACAGCGTAGCCAATATGCTCCCCCCTGGCACCCCGCTGATACGCCAGAGGCCCTTTAGAGCTCCTCACCACACCATAAGCCATGCGGGATTAGTTGGTGGCGGGAGAATACCGAGGCCTGGAGAAGTGAGTTTAGCCCATCGTGGGGTCCTTTTCTTGGACGAGCTTCCGGAGTTCGGCCAGAGAACGCTTGAGGTCCTGCGCCAGCCTTTGGAGGACCATGTAGTTACCATAAGCAGAGCGCAGGGTTCCCTGACCTTCCCCGCCAACTTCATGTTGGTGGGGGCCATGAACCCATGCCCGTGCGGATACTATGGCGATCCCACTCATACTTGCACTTGTTCTCCTTCGGTTGTTAGCCGTTACCAGAGGCGAATCTCTGGGCCGCTTTTGGACCGGATTGACATCTACGTAGAAGTGCCCAGGGTTGATTACGAGAAGCTGGTATCTGACCAGCCAACTGAACCCTCAGCCAAGATAAGGGAAAGGGTGGAGAGGGCCAGGGCTATACAAAGGAAGCGTTTTGAGGGCACAAAGCTACTTTGCAATGCTGACATGGGCCCGGCAGAAATCAGAGAATTCTGCCCGGTGAGCGAAGCGGGGAAAAGCTTGTTGCGGGCAGCTATGACCCAACTGGGGATGACTGCCAGGGCCTATCACCGGGTACTCAAGCTTGCCCGCACCATAGCCGACCTTGAAGGCTCGCACGAAATCCTTCCCCACCACATCGCTGAAGCCCTACAATACAGGCCGCGGAGGGTAGCATAGCCTTTCAGGCCGAAGTCATCCTCTTTCACGAAACCAACGGGGGCGAAGCCTTTTGGCGGGTTTCAATCAAACTACCTCTATGAATCCTTCCCCTTCCACAACCTCTCCTATAACCCAATGGCCCTCGCCTTGTTCTTTAAGCTTCTCCACAAGAAGAGTGGCCCGATCAGGAGGCACTGCTATCAGAAGCCCCCCAGAAGTCTGGGCATCAAAAAGAAGGAGCTGTTCTTCCTCCGCAAGGTTAGATAAAAAGCGAACCCAGGGGTAGAAAAAGCGCTCGTTGGAATGGGTGCCGCCGGGGAAGAGCCATTGCTCGGCGTACTCCTTGGCTCCGGGGATGAAAGGGATGCGTTCGTAGTGGAATCGTAGGTTTACACTGCTCATGGCCGCTATGTCCCTGGCGTGCCCAAGGAAGCCGAACCCTGTGATATCCGTAGCAGCTGAAACCCCTACCTCCTGCATTGCCCTTGCAGCCTTACGGTTAAGCCGAACCATTACTTCAATTGCAGCCTGGATGTGTTCCTCTTTGGCCAATCCAGCTTTCAAGGCTGTGGTTATAACCCCTGTCCCTAATGGTTTGGTTAGGATTAGCACATCCCCTGGCTTTGCTCCGGCTTTGGTTATAACCTTCTGGGGGTGGACAATTCCTATAACTGCCAAGCCGTATTTTGGCTCCTTATCGTCCATGGTGTGGCCACCTACGAGGATTCCCCCGGCCTCTGCAATCTTATCGGCACCGCCTCGGAGAATCGCTCCTGCTATATCCGGGGGCATGTCTGGGGGAAGGCAGGTTATGTTTAGGGCCATGAGCACCTCACCTCCCATAGCATACACATCGCTCATGGAATTAGCGGCCGCTATGGCCCCATAAAGATATGGGTCATCAACTACCGGGGCGAAGAAGTCGGCTGTGAAGATTAGGGCCAGGTCCTCGTTGAGCTTGTATACGGCAGCATCATCCCCTTCGCCAAGGCCTACTAAGAGGTTGGCGTAAGCTTCTTTTGGGAAAAGGTTGATTATATGGCGCAGGACCTGCGCCAAGGCCTCAGGGCCTGTCTTCCCAGCTCAACCTGCGCAGGTGGCAAGGGTAGTCAAACGAGAGAAATCGCGTGGGCTCATCCCCTATCCTCCTGGGAAGTTTGGGGAAGGGACCACTCACCATGGCCCCTTCCCCATGAGCTTTCATTTCTCAATCCTAACCACAAAACCTTCCCCTCTTTCTTCTACCCTTACTTTAAACCCGGCCTTCTGCGCCACCCGGGTAACGTTATCCCTGGAGGTGCCTGTGTCGACCAGGACCTCAATGGGGAATTCACCTTCCTCCATGGCCTTGCGGGCCAGAAGGACGGGCTGAGGGCAGGATAATCCTCTGGCATCTACTACCTTAGCCATGGCTCACCTCCTACTTTTCCCTCATCGTCCAGCCGATGGCGGCCACGATTATTAGCCCTACGATTACCGCTATTTGCCCCCATACTGAGGGGCCACCGACCACCAGCTTGCCATCCACAATCTTGTCGGGGACGCCAGCCAAGTTGAAGTTATGGGCGAAGGCAGCCCCAACCAGCATCCCGAAGACGAACATGGCCGCATCGCCATCTCCTTCCCCAGCCATGAAAAACTGCCTTCCGGGGCACCCACCGGCCAAGGCGAAGCTCATCCCTGCCAGAACCATCCCCAAGAAGTTCCAGAGGTGGTTGGAGTGGGCGATGGGTTGGGCGGCAAAGCCGGGGTGGAACTTGCCGATGGCTAGGTTGACTAAGAAGGCAGCCACGATGAAGGCCAGGACTCCGCTGAGGAGGTGGAAGTCACGCATTATGATGACATCGCGTATAGCCCCCATGGTGCAGAAGCGGGTCCTCTGGGCCAGGAATCCAGCCACAATCCCAACGGCCAAAGAAATTAGGATTGGAGCATGCAGGGAACCGGGGCCGGATTTACTGAAGAATATTGGGGCATTTTCACCGAAGCTCACCCGGAAAATTAAGAGGAGCAGAAGAATCAAGGCGAAGGCTGGCATCACCAGACCTACAGCTGTCCCTGCAGGCCTGGAGCGGCCGAGGCTGTAACCTCGCTTGAGGAAAAAGACCCCTATGGCTACCCCCACGATGAAGCCGGCTATGCCTAAAAGGGCGTTAAGGTCACCGCCTGCCAGACGGAGGTAGGCCCGCCAAGGGCAGCCAAGGAAGACCAAAGCCCCAATTATGGCGAAGAAACCAAGCACAAACCTTATGATTGGGGCTGAGCCAGAGCGGGGTTTGAACTCTTTGAAGAGCAATGCCCCCAGCAGGGCACCAAAGATGAAGCCTATGAGCTCTGGCCTTATGTATTGCACTGGGGCGGCTCTGTGGAGGCCCAGAGCGCCGGCTGTATCCCTGGTGAAGCAGGCCACGCATATACCCATGTTTGGCGGATTGCCCCAAAGGACCAGCAGGGCAGCCAGCGCCCCTATTATGGCTCCGGAGACTATTATCCCGATGCGGCTGGCGAAGAACCTGCTCATAGTTCACCTCCTTGGCTAAATTTTATGCACCCCTTCAATCCTGACCCCCTTGCTCTCCAAGAGGGCCAGGAGGGCTTCCCTATCTTCCCAGCGGAACCGCAAGGCTGTCCCGCAATCGGAGCTTATATGGCGGGGGGTCGGGATGAGCTTGACCTCAAACCCTCCCTCTTTAGCTACCTTCTCCGCCTTCAAGGCCCAGCTTGTGGAGTAAAAGACAATCACGCCGTATTCCATAGCTCACCTTACAGGCTTAAAATCTTCCCCGCCCCCAGGAGCTTTTCGGCAATAGAATACATGTTGGAAATAGAGCCAACGGCTACTTTATCGGTCAGACCAAAATAGTTCAGGCATGTCCCGCAGATGAGGATTTCCACCCCTTTCTCTTCCAGGACTTTCAAATCCTCTAAGACAGGAGAGCCTTCCACCGTAAGTTTCACCCCGGTGTTGATGAAGATGAGGGTGTCGGGCAGGGGTTCAACCTCGTTTAAGGTGTGGAGGAAGCCGCGGATGAGGATTTCCTGCAGCTCTTCAGGCCCTCTTCCTACCCCGTAAGCGGGTATAAAAACAACGGTTGGGCCTGATGGGGCGCCGCCTGGGGTAAGCGTTTCCGCTTTCGTCTCCCGGCGAAGGTGGATGTAGATATCTTTGCCTCTTTCCTCCACTTCTACTTTAAATCCCCCTTTCTGGGCCACGCGGGAGACATTATCCCTGGCTGTTGGGTTGTCCACGATTACGGTCAATTCATCGGCTTCGGCCATGGCTTTGCGTGTTAGAGCGACCGGCTGAGGGCAAGAAAGGCCACGGGCATCAATTACTTTAGGCATATCTCACCTCCTGGCAATTTTCCTCACTGCTTCTACAGCCTTTTCCACCTCTTCGGTGGTATTGAAGATGCCGGGGGCAAAACGCACAGTCCCCTTCGGGAAAGTTCCGATGGTTCTATGGGCTGAGGGGGCACAGTGAAGGCCGGGCCTGCACATTATCCCGAATTCCTCATCCAGCCTCAGGGCCACTTCGGAAGGTTCTATACCCTCAATGTTGAAGGACACAATTCCAACCCGAAGGGACAGGTCGCTTGGGCCGTAAACCTTGACCCCTTCTATGGAGGAGAGGCCTTCCAAGATTTTGGCCGTAAGCTCCAGCTCATGGCGTCTGATTTCTTCCACTCCCCTCTCCAGGACAAACCGCACACCTGCTCCTAAGCCTGCTAAT
This sequence comes from uncultured Anaerolineae bacterium, assembly GCA_964404055.1. Classification (GTDB taxonomy): domain Bacteria; phylum Chloroflexota; class Anaerolineae; order SpSt-600; family SpSt-600; genus SpSt-600. The sequence continues at coordinate 5,198 of CAYOIS010000122.1, forward strand.
CCTGCCGCATTCTGGGTTCCACTCTCGTACTTATCGGGTAAGAAATCGGGCTGCTCCTCAAGCTCGCTACGGGAGCCAGTCCCTCCGCGCTTGAGCGGCCTTAGCTCTTCTAAAGGAACCCTTGGCCCGATGTAGAGGCCTCCGGTTCCGGTAGGGCCAAGAAGGCCTTTGTGGCCGGTGAAGGCTAAGAAATCAATCTTATCGGCCTCTACGTCAATGGGATAGACCCCTGCCGTTTGGGCGGCATCAACTAAAAGGAAAATCCCATATCGGTGGGCGATTTCCCCTGCCTCTTTTATGGGTAGGAGTGTACCGGTGACATTAGAGGCATGGTTAAGAACGATCAGGCGGGTATTGGGGCGAATGGCTTTTTCCAGCTCAGCCGGCTCCAGCAACCCTTCTGGAGAACAAGGTATTACCGAAACTTCAACCCCTTCCCTTTCCAGAGCCCGAAGTGGCCGCATCACCGAGTTATGCTCCATGGAACTTGTTATCACATGGTCTCCAGGGCGCAGGAAACCTGTGAGGACCAAGTTCAGCATTTCTGTAACATTGTGGCCGAAGACGATGCGGAGGGGGTCGGATATGTGGAAAAGCTCAGCTAAGGCTTCCCTTGTCTGGTACACAATCCGGCCAGCTTCTATGGATAAGCGGTGACCGGAGCGGCCAGCGTTAGCTCCAATGTGGGTGAGAAAATTGGCAATAGCTTCCACCACTTGAGGTGGCTTTGGGAAAGAAGTGGCAGCGTTATCAAGATAGATAATGCTCATCATCTCCTCCCCAAGCCTTGGAGCTACCCGCCCTTCCGGCCTGGGGAGGCTTCAGGGAGCTAAGAGGGGTAACCTCCCCGGACCGTCCAACCGTCCGGGCGGGTTAAAATATAAAGCCGGGAACCCCGACGCATCACGTGCGTCTGGCCTACTTCCCGGCCTCAAATGGTTCAAATTGCAAACTTAAGAACCATAGGCTTTTCTCCACCGCAATTTCAGCCTTTATTATACTTGGCCACTCAGGTTTGTCAAATCAGCCTCTTTGGTCAAAGGCTGCCCTCCGCTGACCTTTTAAACTGGGGGTGAGGTGGAAATTTGACTTGGTTGGCTTCTCCGATTACAATACTCCAAGTTTTAGCAAG
>CAYOIS010000123.1:0-6323 GCA_964404055.1 uncultured Anaerolineae bacterium
ATTTCCTCTGATGCTTCGCTCGGCGTAGGTGAAATGCAGGTTGTTGGGCTGCGTTGACCACCTCAAGAGGACGCGAACGAGGTACAAGGCTGCTTTTACCGGTACACTAACCGCCCCTCTACCTGGCTCCGGATGTTCCTGTGGGTCCTCAAGTACTCCTCCAGGACATCCCGCGCTGAGGTGCTGACTACTTTGGGCAAAGCCAGGGCGGTTAATTCCTCAGTAGTCAGGCCAAGGTTAGGGGCAGAGTTGGTGTAGTGGTACCCTTGGAGGAGAATTGTGTACTGCCCTTCGTCTGCAACGGGAATGCCCCCAATGGTGAGCAATTCCAGCCGTCTCTCTGCATCGTTATAGACTGCTTGGACTTCGCGGTTGACTTGATAACATTCCCCCTCACGGTTTCGGTTCTCAGGCCGCATGATATGGGCGAAGATTCCCTTCAACTGTGCCCCAGTGATGGTGCACCGGTATAGCACGTCATCGTAAGGGAAGGCCGCGTAGAGGTCCCCCAGGGTCACCGTAGGGCCTAAAGATTTGCTGCGTATGGAGCCACTGCCGACCAGGACCACGTCCGCGCCGGACCGTTCAGCGAAGATGTCGGCGAAGAGGTTGCCCAGAGCAGTCTCCTCCTCACGCCTGGGATGAGTCAGCGCTTGGGAGAAGCGACAGATTAGAGTGCCATACTTGCGGTCCACTGTCTCTTTATAAGACTCAATGAACCGCTGGAGTTCAAGGTCCGGCTCGGCCAAGCGGTCATCAACCGATAGAAGTTGCCAGCGCCAATCCACGATGGAGTTAGTATCATCGTCCACCAAGATGTCAAAACGGCCGATTTGGTCGGTGCCAACGCCGGCTTGGGCGATTAGGATGCCGTTGACCACCGCAGGCTGGTCCAGGATTGTGTGCGAATGCCCGCCGATGATGAGGTCCACCCCCCAAGCCGGGTCCAGCATCGCCGCCAGCTCTTTGTCCGATTCAAACCCTATGTGAGTGAGAAGGACGGTCAGGTCTATGTCCTCGTCTTTGTAGGCATTGCAGATGCGCCCTACTTCAGCCGCCGCTTCTTCTACTGTGATGAATGTGCCGATCTCTCTGTCCATTTTCAAGGCTTGGAGCACGCTCTCGGTGATGATGCCGATGAACATTATGTCAAAGCCGTCCACATTGAGGATAATGTAAGGCTGCATAAGGCGCTTATGGTATTTCTTGATGTAGAGGTTGGCATTGACAATGGGGAAGTTAGCCATTTTCTCCAGGAAGAGGAGGTGGGGGAGGCCGTAGTCCAGTTCATGGTTGCCTAAAGTGACCACATCCGGTGCAAGGTAGTTCATGAGTTCAATGGTGGAGATGCCTTTGAACTCCGAATCTATCAAGGAGCCTTGGACCATATCGCCCGAAATGACGTAGAGGACATTTTTCTCTTCCCGACGCACTCGGTTGAGGTAGCCGGATAGCAAAGAGAGACCACCTATGAGGCGCCCTTCTTCGCCCCGGACCTCGGCCAAGAAATCTCCGTGCATGTCGTTGGAGTGAAGGATGACAAAAGGTTTGGTACGCATATTTTCCCTCCTTAAAAACTAAATTCAAATGCTATTGCTTCGGCGGCTTGCCGCCTCGCAATGAACTGTTGGGTAGCAGGGATAGCTTTACTCCTGGCCTGAGGGGCTAAGGAGGCGCCTTTTCCATAGGGTTAGAGCTTTGCGGTTGGTCTCAAAAGCTATATCCTCAGGAAGTTCATCCGGAGAAAAGAAGCGGATTTCAGAGGCGTCATCGCCTGGAGCTAAAGTTCCTCCCACCCTTTTGGCTTTGTAAATGATGATTATGCCTGGCCCCCGAAAATCATCGGTGTAATGGAAGATTCCGAAAAGGCCCTGCAGTTCTACTTCTAACCCTGTTTCCTCAAAACATTCACGTTTAGCAGCCTCTTCTGGGGTTTCATCCCACTCCACAAACCCAGCCGGAAGCCCCCATTTCCCCTTTTGTGGTGGGACAGCTCGTTTCACCAATAATACTTTACCGTTCTCTTCCAAGAGCACCCCAGCCCCAATTTTCGGGTCTTGGAAGATGACGTTACCGCAAGCTGGGCAATAGAGCCTTTCTCGCCCGAACAGCTCCCGTTTTTCCAAAGGGCTTGCGCAGTAAGGGCAAAAACGCCAGAGGCTCACAGGCTTTATGTTTACATGCAAATCCATATTACATCACCGTGCTCCTTATTCGTGCCAGCTTGCTCGCCAAATCCGGCGGAGCATAGCCGCGGATGTGGACCCCACCGTCCCGGTGCTCCTCGCTCTCCACTATCCCCCATTGCCGGAATAGGCTTAAAAGGTAGCTCTGGGTATACGGGATGAACAGCTCCACCCATTCGTACTTTGACCTCAGAATCTCTTCCACTTTCTCCATTAATCTATCAAGGCCTATTTTCTTCAAGGCCGAGATGGGTACAACATTGGGGTAATAAGAGGCCAGCGCTTCTACTCGGCTGGGGTCTTCAAGCTTGTCTATCTTGTTCAAAGCGGTGATTATAGGCTTATGGTTAGCTCCAAGCTCGCGGAGGATGTCCCAAACAGTCTGGCTCTGGTTGAGGGCGTGAGGGCTGGTTATATCAACCACGTGGATGATTATATCGGCATCAAGTACCTCTTCAAGAGTGGCTCGGAAAGCGGCCAGAAGTTGTGGCGGGAGCTTCTGTATAAACCCAACTGTATCAGTAACCAGCACCTCTTTCCCGCTGGGGAGCTTAACTCTCCTAGTGGTAGGATCAAGGGTGGCGAAGAGTTTGTCTTCTACCAGGACGTTGGCGTTGGCCAAGGAATTAAGCAAAGTGGATTTGCCGGCGTTAGTATAGCCAACTATGGCCACTATTGGTATCCCTACGCTCTTCCTCCTCTGGCGGTAGAGCTGGCGATGGGTTTTTATGTGCTCCAGCTCTTCCTTAAGGTGCGCAATCCTCTCTTTAATCCGGCGTCTATCCATTTCCAGCTGGGTTTCACCTGGCCCTCTTAGGCCAACCCCGGTGCTACCACCTCCAGGGCCCCTCATTGTACTGCGGCCCCCAGCCGGACCTCCAACCTGGCGCGATAGGTGGGTCCAGTAGCGGGTAAGGCGAGGAAGCCGGTATTGGTATTGGGCCAGCTCTACCTGGATTCGCCCCTCGTGGGTTTTGGCATGCCGAGCGAATATGTCCAATATGAGGACCGTGCGGTCTATTATCTTGACCTTGAGGGCTTTTTCCAGCTCCCTCTGCTGCCGAGGCGATAGCTCTTCATCAAAGATGATGAGGTTGCAGCCCAAGGCCTCTTTCATGGCCTTAAGTTCTTCAACCTTGCCCGGACCGATTAAAGTGGCAGGGTTTATGCGCTCAAGCTTCTGATACGTTTGCCCCACTACTTGGACTCCAGCTGTCCGGGCAAGTTGAGCAAGCTCAGCGAGAGAATCCTCCAATGACCATCTGGAGGGTTTGCCTTTGAGTTCAACTCCCACTAAGATGGCTCGTTCTTCTTCACCCTGGGTAAGGAAAAAGCTTTTGCTCATTGCTTCCCTACTTCCAATAAGCTCTCCAAGATTTCAGGAGTTAGCATTGCAAGGTTTTCCACCACCAGGTCGGCCTCACTGAGCTCTTCTGCAGGCCTGGTGGTTGTTAAGGCGATGGCTTTCATTCCGGCGGCTTTGGCGGCCTTTATCCCAGCCGGCGAATCTTCTATCACAATGCAATTTTCAGGGCTTGCCAAGCATTTCTCAGCCGCTTTGAGGAAAATTTCGGGGTCAGGCTTACCTTCTTCTACGTCTTCCTCAGTCACTAAGGCTGCCAATTCGTGCTCCAGTTTAAGGGTCTTTAGGATTAAAGAAGCATTGGCTTTCGGGGCAGAAGTAGCTACGGCGATACGGAACCGCCTGGCTTTTAGCTCCTGGATGAGCCTTAGTAGGCCGGGCATTGGGGTAAGGTGCTTATAGACAATCTCTCTGTATATAGCCTCTTTGCGCCGGCCAATCTCCTCAATTTGCTCAGAAGAGAGCTTCGTGCCGAACAGGGTTCGGAGTATCTCTTGGTTCCGCATGCCAAAGGTGGAAAGGAACTGTTCCTCGCTCATCTCCAGGCCGAACTCGGCCAAAGCTCTTTGCCAAGCTTGGAAGTGGTAAGGGCCGGTGTCCACGATAACCCCGTCCAAGTCAAAGATTACAGCCTTGACTGGGAGCTTAAATTGCTGGATGTATTCAGTTTTACGAGGTTGTGCTTTTACAGGAAGAAGAACATGGAAAGAGCTTCCTGGGCAGCGCTCCTCATCGTAGCCGGGGCTTTCGGCCCAAATCTTACCCCCGTGGGCTTCTACTATACCCTTAGCGATGGTAAGACCAAGGCCAGGCCCTGCTCCTTTGAATTCGGTCTTACTGGTGCTGTGAAGCCTGAAGTCCTCAACTCTGTAGAATTTGTCAAAGATGCGCTCAAGCTTGTCTTGAGGGATTCCTATCCCCGTATCCTTAACGATGATGTGCACGAAGTCCTGTTCCCCTCGGAGCAGTTCCCCGGTAACGGTTATGGAACCGCCATCGGGAGTGTATTTTATGGCATTGCTCAAGAGGTTATAGAAAACTTGCTTGAGACGTTGGGGGTCACCCTCAACCAGAGGCAAGCTCTCCAAGCCCGATATTGATAGGTTTAGGCGCCTGGATTGAAGGGCAGGCTGGAATTCTACCAGGAGGGATTGGAAAATCTGGGGCAGGGATACAGGCTGCAAACTCAGTGTCAGGACCTCTGTATCAATGTAGGAGACGTCTATGAGGTCTCGGATTATGGATTCAAGTCTCTTTATCCCCTTGTTGAGCCCTTGGAGGATGGGGCTGATGCGCTCTTTGGCCGGCAAATCCTCCATTGCCAGCATTCCGACGTAACCTTGGATTAGAGTAAGGGGGGTACGGAGCTCGTGAGCTGCTATGCGGATAAAATCGGACTTAGCTTTGTCTATGCGCTCCAGTTCTTCTTTGGCCTGCTGTAACTTCTGAGTCCTTTCCTTTACCTTCTGCTCCAAGCTCTTGTTAAGTTTCTTGATGAAGGCGAAGCTTTCCTCGGTGAAAGTGTTGGCCATCTTTATGGTCATGAAGTTGAAGAGCTCGTCGGCCGTTTGTAGGTATTCCAAGGCTTGGATTGAAGGGAACTCTTTCACCAGCCCTTCCCAGCAAGTCTTCTTCAACTCCAAAGCGATGACTAAGACTTCTCTCAGGTTGTATTCCCGCTTGAGGCGGTCTCTGACCAGTTGCTCCAAAATGGCTTCTAAGTTGGAGTAATCACCCGTTTCTAAAGCCGAGACGAAAGCGTTGTAAAGGTCTTCAAGGTGGCGAGCACCAAGCTCACGGGTGGAAAGGAGGGCGTCAGTGCCAGGGCTTGCTTTCCTGACAGCCCTTATCCATTTGACCATTATTAGTTCTTTGCGTTCCTTTAGCCAATTGGCCAGCTCTTTTGATGCCATCCTTCAATCTCCTCAGCCATATAGACCGCGCCAGTCGTTCCAACGCACTTTGATGATGTCTTTAAGCATGCGGAAGGAATCGCGCAAAGGGTTGACTTTTGTGTTTTCTCCGTAATACCATTCTACAGGCACCTCTTTGACCTTGTAGCCCCTTCTGTGGGCCAAAAGCAAAATTTCCACATCAAAAGCGGTTACTGCACCCCCTTTTATTACCGCCGCATCTTCTCCGTAAAGCTTAGAACGGCGGAAAAGGTCGTGGCCTGCTTCTCGCCGGAAGCCTTTGAACCCACATTGGGTATCTTGGTAATGGCCCACAACCAGTAGCCGAACCAAAAAATTGAAGATTCTTCCCATGAGATGGCGATGCCAAGGTTCTCCGTAGCGTCTTGCTCCCACTCCTTCCCTTGAGCCTATGGCTACATCGTAGCCTTGTTGCAATGGTTCAAGGAGCTTGGGCAATTCCTCTATCGGTGTAGCTAAGTCAGCATCGGAGAAAACAATGTATTGGCCTTTTGAGGCCAATACTCCTGTCCTTACAGCGTAACCCTTGCCCTTGTGTTCATTGCGGATAAGGCGCACAGATGGGTTGTTGTTCTGGAAGCTTTGCACAATTTCGGCCGTTCTGTCTTCGCTTCCATCGTCCACCACGATTATTTCCCAAGAATAACTTTGCTTCCCCAGGTAGTCCAGGACTTTCTGGAGGGTGCGAGGAAGCCTTTTTTCCTCATTATAGGCCGGGATTACAAGGCTAAGGAATATTCCTTCGGCCGTAGTCCTTCTCCCCCAAGATTTTTTCCCTAATGCTTTATAACCGCTCAGGCCGATTTTGTCAATTCCTGGGTCTTCCGATGGTTTGTTCCC
>CAYOIS010000124.1:0-6317 GCA_964404055.1 uncultured Anaerolineae bacterium
GGGAAAAATGAGGATTCCACCACAATTATGGAACTTCCCCCCAAGTGAGCTGGCCTTGGACTTTATTCGCAAATCGGGTATACTTCTTAGGGAGAATTTGTGCTCCATGAGCTAAAAGGAGGAACAAATGGGCGAAGTTGAGATAAGGCCAGTGAAAAATCGCCGCGAGCTTGAGAAATTTATCCTCTTTCCTTGGAAGATTTACGCCCGCGACCCATACTGGGTCCCGCCACTGATAAGCGAGCGCAAGGCTTTCTTTGACCCCGCTCGCAATCCATTCTTCCGGCATGCGGAGGTCCAGCTTTTCCTGGCTTTGAAGGATGGAGAATTGGCGGGCACAATTTCAGCTCACATAAATTACATCCACAATGAGTTCCACCAAGAGAAGGCGGGTTTCTTCGGCTTCTTTGAGTGCATTGAGGATTTTGAGGTAGCCCGGAAGCTTCTGGACACCGCTTGCCAATGGGTGGCTGAAAGGGGGATGGAGGTTATCCGTGGACCGATGAATTTCTCCACCAACGAGGAGTGCGGCCTGCTTGTGGAGGGCTTTGATTCCCGCCCCGTGGTCATGATGACCTACAACCCCCGCTACTACGTTGATTTCATTGAGAGGGCTGGCTTCACCAAGGCGATGGACCTTTACGCCTACATCCTCAAAGCCGAGGACTTCAAAAACAATGCCGAAAACCTCCCCGAAAAGGTCTTTAAAGCGGCTGGGGCTGTCTTAGGCCGCCCCAAGATTAAAATCCGAAACCTTAACCTCAAGGACTTTGACCGCGAAGTGGAGAGGGGCTGGAAGGTTTACAACTCGGCCTGGAGCCGAAACTGGGGATTTGTACCTCTGACGAAAGAGGAATTTGAGCACATCGCTTACGGCCTCAAGGCCTTCTTAGACCCGGACCTTGTGTTTGTAGCCGAGGTGGATGGGGAGCCCGTTGGCCTATCGGTCACCTTGCCCGATTTAAATATACCTTTGCACAAGATGAACGGGAGACTATTCCCCTTTGGCTGGCTTAAATTCCTCTGGTACAAGCGTAAAATTGATACCGCTCGCTTCTTCATGATGGGGGTGGTGGAAGGATACCGAACTATGGGGATTGATGCCGTTTTCTATCTGGAGACGGCCAAAGCCCTCTTGCGCAAAGGTTACAAATACTGCGAAGCCTCCTGGATTTTGGAAAACAACACCATGATGAACAGGATAATCCAGCGCCTCGGCGGAAGGATTTACAAGGTTTACCGCATTTATGAGAAGAGCCTGGCCTAAGCTTCCCCTAATCTTAGCTTGCTACACAATCCTTGCCTTTATATTCCTCTGGCCCTTGCCTTTGCATTTCCTCACCCATGTCCCTGGCGATGGCGGTGACGACCCCGCCCTCACTTGGAACCTATGGTGGGTCAAGCATTCGCTCCTGGACCTCCACACTTCTCCTTTCCATTGCCAGCACATGTTTTATCCCATCGGGGTGAACCTGGCCTTTTACACCCTTACGGTCTTAAACGGCTTGCTTTCCATCCCCCTGCAGTTCACCTTCGGGCTTATCCCTGCCACCAATTTAATCCTCATCTCCTCTTTCGCCCTTTCGGCTTTCGGTGCTTACCTTTTAGCCAAAGGCTTGAGGGCTTCGCGTTCGGAAATGGGCCCTTTCCTGGCGGGTCTAATTTACGGGTTCTCTTCGTGCAAGCTTTTCTATGCTGCCCTCGGGCAATTCAACATCGCCAGTTCGCAGTGGATGCCTTTCTTCGCCCTGGCCCTCTTCAGGATGGGGAAAAGGGGAGGCTTTAGGTGGGCGCTTGTTGGGGCTCTATTTCTCCTCTTCCAAGCCTGGGCCGAGATGACTTTTGCCTCTTTCCTACTAATCTTCCTGGCTTTCTACTTAATCTGGGCCCTTGCTTTCCGCTTGCGGGAGCCAGGTCCCCTCTTGTTTCAGACTGCCTTAATGCTCCTCCTCTTCTTGGCCGGAATATCCCCGCTCCTGGCGGCGATGGTCCCAGACCTCCTGGCCGAGGGGGATTTTTTCCTCAAGGGGACAGGTTTCGCCGAGGTCTTTTCAGCCGACCCAATTGGCCTTTTCCTTCCCGCTCGCCTTCACCCTATCTTGGGGAGGATTGTGGACCGCTTCCCATTCCCGCACGATAAAGGGCAGCACTTTTACCCTGGCTTTGCCGTATTGGCTCTTTCACTGATAGGGCTTTTGAGGAAGAGGGAGGCACGCTTCTGGCTGACGGGAGCTTTTGTGTTCCTCCTCCTTTCCTTCGGGCCTACTCTTCATCTCAACGGTAAAGATACGGGAATACCTCTGCCTTTTGCCCTCATTCAGGAAATCCCCTTCTTCAAAGGGAACCGTTACCCCGGCCGGTACAATGTGATGGTGACCTTATGCCTGGCGGTGGCTGCGTCCCTGGGGGCAGAAGCTTTCCTTGAAAAAGCCAGGGTGAAATGGCCGAAAGCAATCGTGGCCTTTTGGGCCGCACTCATCGCCTTTGAGCACCTTTCAATCCCACTGCCCCTTTCCGACATGCGCATCCCAGAAGCATACAAGGCTATCGCTTCCGACCCGGAGCCAGGAACAGTGCTGGAAATACCTCTGGCTTGGCGGAACAGCTTCCGCATCACAGGGACAATGCATCCTATCATCATGTTTGAGCAGTACTACCAGACCTTTCACCAGAGGCCGATTCTGGGAGGGAACACATCGCGCAACCCAGAGTTCAAGTTCCAGTATTTCACCGAAGCTCCAATAATCAACACCATCATCGCTTTGGAGAACGGCCATACGCTGTGGCCGGAGGTTATAGAAGAGGACAAAAAGCTTGCCCCTTACTTTCTGCAGTTTTTCGGAATCCGTTACATAATCCTTCACCCTCGCCAAGTTCCCCCATCGCTTTTAAGCTATTTAGCTGAGGTTTTCGGTTTGGAGATACCGCCAGAGCTGCCCGATGGCCCCTTAGTCTTCAAGGTTGAGATCCCTCCCTTTGCGGACCATCTTTCCCTTGCGATGGGGGGGCGCATTGCGCATCTTAGCCGGGGCGAGGGCTGGGCCCCAGTGCCCACCGGGGAGTATATCTGGGTCCAAAGGCGGAAAGCTCGCCTGTTTTTACCACTGAAAGCAGGAGCTTATCGGGTGAAAATCAGGGTGTTCTCCCCTGGGGCCGGGCAAACTATGACTTTGGAGGTGGGGAATCGCTCACTTGCTTCCTGTGCTCTGAAACCCGGATGGCAGGAATGCGAGGCCTTTATCCCTCCGGAGGCGATAAAGGAAGGGCTTAATGAATTTGCCTTGCGCTTTTCAGGCCTCTTCCCTTCCCCTGAGGGGATTCTGGTTGGAAGTGCCGGGATGGATGTGGGGGACTTCGTGCACATTTACCTCAAGGGTAGGGATACAGCGCCTGGGGGGCGCGGCTACAATCTGGCCGTAATTTCTCCGGCTGGGGAAATCATGGAAGTGGCATCGTTTGACACCTTCGCTTCCGAGGAGGAATCGGAAAACTTGGCCCGTTACCTGGCCTCCATACCCGAAGGGCACATTGTAGCAGTGGGGGTCAAGGACGAGGCTTCCCTCAAACTCAGCGGGAAAGCGGTTGAAGCCATTCAATCCATTGGAGCCAAAGTTGACCTGCGAGGATGTTTCCGCTGTTCCCATGCCTTCCTCGGAGTTAAAGGCGAAGGGGCGATTGGCGAAGCTTACCATCCCTTCCGGCCCGTCTGGGTCTACGTTGGGGAAGCAGTAAGCGAGCCCACGGTTGCTGCGGCTATTTCGCACATAGAAGTTTACCGAATTCCCTCCCGATAATCTCCCAGACAAGCTCGGGTCTGGCGCAGGCTCGGCTGGACATGTGGCCGCATCCGGCATAGCCCCAAGCGGCGATGTTTGTTGCCCCGTTGGCCACAGCGATTCGGATACACTCGGTTATAGCCGTTTCCTCAAGGCCTTCTGGGACTAAGAAAGCTTGGACCCAAATGTTATCCTCTTTCCCTGTACGCCGGCAAAGCTCCACTACACGGCGGGTATATCCCCCTACGAATTCTTCCAGCGGGGGGACAAGCTGGGGGGCGAGGCTGGAGAAAAGCACCCAGTAGGGGTCGGTACCGAAGATGTCTATTGTTTCCAGCCTGCTTGCTTCTTCAAAAGAAGGCAAGCCCAGCTGGGGTATTTCCACAGGTAGCAAGCATAAGGCATTGCGCAATCCTTTCTTCTTGGCATAATCGCTTACATCGTGCAAGAAGTCAAGGCAAGTCTTCAAGCGAAAGGCTTGCACTTCTTCGGTAAGCTCGGTAGGCATGGGATGGCCGTATTCAGCAGCGAATTTTTCCTGGCAAACAGAGCAGCGGCAAGACCAAGGTACGTCCAATTGCCCAGCTAAGAGCTGCTCCCAAGGGATGTAAAGGTGGGGCTCGTCCCAGAAGACGACGTCGCCCCCGATGTAGGCGGCTCCATCAATCCACTCGTGCATGAATTGGCGAAATTGGGGGTTGTTGAGGCAGGCAGCAGGCACATGCTGGCCATCAGAAGTTACCTGGAGTGCTTCAGGGTGTCGCCCTAAGAAGCCGCTCTGGGCTTCGCCTCCGAAAACTCCTCCTACACCCCAGGGGTCAATCCAAGCCTCCAATCCGGCTTCATGGGTAGCGGCCACAATCTCCTTCATGGTGTCAAGGTAGTAAAGCAAATCGTTTTCTTCAAAGCAGTGCACAATATAAGTGCAATGGTGAGCTTTTATGTCCTCCAAATCCCGCAAGAAATGCTTGAGGAAACGGTTGCCGAAGTAACTCACGCCTGTCTTCATAATGCCCTCCTGGCTTTTTCCTCGTGCAGTTTAGCTACTTCTTCCTTGATTTGGGCCAAGCGTGCTCCGTGGAGGGGATAAAATAGCAAGCAAGCCAAAGCGCCCAAAAGCCCAACGATTGGGACGTAGGACATTAGGAGCCTTAGGCCGGCAATGGCCGAAGGCCTTTGGAAAGCTAAGGAGGGGTCGTAACCCGTGAGCGTCAGGACTGTGCCCATCACCCAGCCTTGCAGAACGAAAGCCAAGCGTATTAAGAAGCCATTGATGCCGAAGTAAATCCCCTCTCTACGCGCTCCTGTGCTCAGTTCATCCTCGTCAATGACATCAGAGATTAGTATATCGGGGAGCATGAGTAGGCCGGCTAAGCCGATGGCTGCAGCTGCGGCAGCGATGAGTGCGCTGGTGAAATCGCTTATCACTTGAAAAGCGAGCCAAGGGCCTCCGAACAACAGGCAGGCCAGCATAAATGCTCCTCTGGGCCCCAAACGCACGATGATTTTAGTCCAGGGGAACAGAAAGAGCATAGCTCCTACGAAAGGGGTAGCTAAAAGGATGGAGGTTTCATTAGGGCTTGCTCGAAGGACGTGCTTGGCATAGAAGGGTGCTGTGGCTTGGAGCACGAGGAAAGAGAACTGGACGAGGATGTTAGCGCCGGCGAAGGCCAGGAAAGAGCGGTTTTTCAGGGTAGCCTTTAAAGCGAACCCTAAAGGGGGTGATTCAGACCTTAACTCTGGCCTCTCTTGGCTGCCGAGGAGGGAGATGAAGAAGAAGAGGGCGGTGAAAGAAGCGATGACAAGGCCCATAGTGCCCCAGCCTAAGCGGCTGTAAAGGATTGGTGGAAGGGCTACACCCATAAGCAAGCCGATAATAGAGAAAGCCTGTCTGAGCCCAGAAACTTGAGCTCGCTCCTCAATTGATTGGTACATCTCCGGGAAGAGGGCTGTCCAATTGAGCACAACTACCGTCCATAGGCCATCAAAGAGCAAGGTGAACAGCAGAAACCAGGCGAAAAGCAGGTTAGATTGTTCAGGCCCTTTGAAAGGTGGGGCCCAAATGAGGGCGAAGGTTAAAGCCAAGGGGAAAGTACAAAAAAGTATGTAAGGGATACGCCTTCCCCAGCGGGTGTGCGTGCGGTCAGAAATAGCCCCGGCTAAGGGGTCGTTTATAGCATTCCAAACCCCGTATATTGTCCATCCGATGGTTGCAACTAACAGGGCAGGCAGTTTGAGTTCGTCAATGTAGAAAAACTGGGCGAAGGTTACAAAAGCTTGGTAAGAGATAATAGCGGCTAAGCTTCCACTGCTGTAAGCAAGCTTTTGGATGAAGCGCATTTTCATGCCCTCTCAGTTTTTTCCCATTTTAGCACAGCTTTTACCACTTGCGGAAACCGCTGTGAGAGCGGACCCTTGGCAAAGGGGAATTGGCTGGGTCCAAATTTCGTCGGTGTTTTCCCCTGGCACTCCACTGACTGGGGTCAGCATCTTTGGGCCTTTGGCCGAGGGGCAGCATAGGCCCACATTGATTAAAAACTT
>CAYOIS010000125.1:0-2635 GCA_964404055.1 uncultured Anaerolineae bacterium
CAGGGGGGTTACGGGGGGTCGGGATGGAACTAAGCGCGGCGCAAGCGGGAAAGGACAGCTTCTTTAACCAGGTCCAATTCTTCCATCCTCATGAGCATCGCCATTGCCACGTATACCCCTGCACCTACTGCCCCTCCGACTAATACGGCGGTCAGCCTTCCATGGAAGGAACCCTGAGGTATGGCTTGTATTGCCTCCGTTACGGCAAAGGCCATGGCTAAAGAAGCCAGCCCACCCTTAAGAATCGTGCGCGAAACCCCCTGCCCCCTCAAGCTCCCTACCTTGCAGTGAAGGAGGAAGAGCATTGTAAGGCAGTGGCTTATGTGCTTAGCTGAATCGGCAAGGACAAGCCCAACCATACCCATCGGCCCCATCAAGGATAGAGCAACCGCAAGGTAGACCAGGACCGAGAAAACGCCTACCGCAGCCGGAGTAAGAGTATCCTTCCGAGCGTAGAAGGCATAGTTAAGTGGCCAATCCACCGAAGCAAAGACAAGGCCGATGAGGTAGAACTTCAAGGCCAACACCGTGTATTGAGTATCGTAGGCTGTAAAGCGGCCATGCTCAAATATAGTGGCGATGATGGGGTAAGAGAGCACAAAAAGCCCTACCGTAGCCGGAATCGCCGCCGCTAAAACCATCTTTATCCCAGAGGCAAGGGTGGCAAGGAACTCCTCAGTCTTCTCCCGCGAAAGGGCAATCCGGGCCAAGGTCGGGAGGATAGCTGTGGATATGGCAATGGAAATGAGGCCGTGCGGGAATTGAATCAAAGTGGTGGCGTTGGCCATCCAAGCAATACTGCTTGGGCCAGTCCTTGAAGCCAAGTTCCGGTCTATGGCTATTTGGACCTCGCTTATGATAAGGCCAGCAGCGATGGGAAGGTAAAGGAGCAATATGCGCTTGAGAGCCGGATGCCTCAAGTTTATGGAAAGCCTTATCGGTATGTCTCTGAGCGAGGGGACGAGGATAGCGAACTGGAACAATGCTCCCATCATGATTCCGACAGCGAGGCTGTATATGTCAAGGAAGCGGGAAAAGAGCGGGGCAGCCAATATTATCCCCAGGTTATACACAGCGGCACCGAAAGCTGGAGCCGAGAACCTCCGGAGGGAATAGAGGAGGCCGGTGAGGATTCCACTGCACCCGAAAACCAAAAGCGCCGGGATTACAATCCGGATAAGGTTAGTGGTTATTGCCCTGAGCTGGGGGGAAAAGCCTCCCCCCAAAAGCCAAGCCACCCCGGGCGCTGCTAACTCTACTAAGCCTACAACTATAGCCAAAGCTAACCCGAAAACTCCCAGGACTACCCCAACTACCCTGCCCAGCTCTTCTTTCCGTTCCGATGCTGCGTATTCGCTCAGGACCGGAACCAGGGCTGCGCTGAGCATCCCACCGATTAGAAGCTCGTAGACCATGGTAGGGATTATGGAAGCGACTCGGAAAGCGCTCACGTAGCCTGTTGCACCGAAAAAGTGGGCGATGATTGTTTCCCGAACCAGTCCCATAACCCGGCTGGCGATGTTCCCTGCGGCCAGGACGCCCGCCGCCCTGGCTATGGAAGCGGGCTGGGGAATGGCTTCCGAAGAGCCACCATCGGTTGCCTTGCGGCCTCTGCCCCGCAAAAGTTCGCGGAATGAAAGCCCGGCCAGCAGCCAAAAACCGCCAAGCATCAAATAAACCCCCCAACCCCACCCTATCGGTCGGGCGTAGAGGAGGGAAATGAAAGGCCTGGCTTTCTCAAAGTAAAAAACGGGGAAGAAGCTGGCTAAAAGGCTGACAAAGAGGAGGAAGGAGTAGAGGGCTTGGTAAGGAACCCTCGCCAAGAGAGGCCAAGCAAGGGGAAAAGCTAAGCAGAAGAGGATAGCCACAATCTGAAGGCGAAACTCCCGCTGCAAGAGGACGGGAGGCGACCAAGCCGGCGGAAGCATTGATAAGGCCATAGCCCAGGCTAAAATTACCACAAACCCCTTAGCCCAGGTAGGATAACCCAAGATTCGGGACGAAGCTAAAAGGACCAGGGAGAGCGAGGAGAGGAAGAGGGGTAAGTAGAAAAGCTCACGCACAAGCCTAAGCTCACCGGAGCGGAATTGGGGCAGGAATTTCACATACTCTCCCAAGTCTAAACCGGTGATGACCAAAGCCGAAGCCTTGTGGTTTACCCAGGGAGCCCAATAGCCAGCCAGAGCCAGGAGCAATGCCAAGAGGAAGAGCCACTTCTTCATAGCTTTTTCCCTAAGCGGTGGTAAATTTCCAAAAGCTTCTGGGCTGATTTCTCCCAGGAGAAGAGGGCACTTCGGGCGAACCCCCTTTCCCTAAGCTTGCGGCGCAACCCCTCATCCAACAAAGCCTCCTCCATGGCCGAAGCCATCGCTTCCTCATCGTAGGGTGGAAAGAAGAGCGCAGCATCGCCTAAGACCTCAGGCAGAGGGGGAGCCTCGGAAGCAACCACGGGCGTCCCGCAAGCCATAGCTTCAAGCGGAGGCAGTCCGAAGCCCTCGTAAATTGATGGGTAGACGAAAAGCTCCGCTGCCGAGTAAAGCGAAGGCAAATCTTCATCCTCAACATACCCCGGAAAGATGACATCGTTTTCAAGCCCGCACTCCTCAACCGCCCTGAAAATTTCCTCGTAAAGCCA
>CAYOIS010000125.1:2735-6295 GCA_964404055.1 uncultured Anaerolineae bacterium
TTCTTTTCAGGCGAGCAAAGGCCCGGATTAGCCTGGCGAAATTCTTGCGAGGCTCAAGCGTGCCCAGGCTTAGGATGAACCTCTCAGGCAACTTGTAGCGGGCTCGAGCTTTTCCCCCATCCGAAGGCTTAAAGTTTTCCCCAACCCCAGCATACAGAACTTCCACCCGTTCCGGCCTTACACCCATAAGCTCCATCAGGTCCTTCCGCGTATTTTCAGAATCGGCCAGGATGAAATCTGCCCTGCGGACAGAGCGAGGAACAGCTTTGGAAAGGTAATTTAGGAGGTTTTGGGTGAAGCAGTCCGGAACCCGAAGGAATGAGAGGTCGTGGATGGTCAGGATGGAAGGAGTTCCGGCCAAGGGTGGTAGGACGAAATCGGGGGAATGGAAGAGGGCCAAAGGGCCGGTGAAAGCCTCGGCTGGTAGGGGTATCCGGAGCCTTTGCCAGAAGATGTACATCATGCGCTCGGAAAAGGGCAGGCGAAGGTATCGGAAATTGGCAGGGAGAGGGTGAAGGGCAGAATCCCTTGGCACCAGGAGGATGTAGGAGTTCTGGCGGTCAATCTTGCCGAGGTGCTTAAAAAGCTCTCGGACATACCTTCCTATGCCGGCCTTCTGCCTGACCGCAGCAGTGTAATCAACCCCGATGCGCATCTTAGACCTCTCTGTAGGTCCAGATTCTGTTCACTCCGAAGTTCCAGAAAAGCACAACCAAAGTGGCTACAGCCTTGGAGAGGTTGTAGCCCAAGGTTCCGAGCCGGTAGAGGAAGAAGTGGTCAAGACCGAGGAAAATGGCCTGGTTAAGGATGTAACCGCCCACACTTACTAGGAAGAACTTCCAAAGTTGCCCCATGAAGGGCAAGGAACGAGTTTCTGGGAAGGTCCAGAGCCTGTTCCAAAGAAAGTTGTTCATAACAGCAACGGAGAAAGAAATGGTATTGGCCAAGGCTTTGGATAGGCCCAAGACCAGTATGCCAAAATTGAGGAGGCCAAAATCAACCACCGTCCCTGAAGCTCCGACAATGGCGAATTTTAAGAACCGCTTGGTCTCATTTCCAATTTTCTCCGCCCTTCCGGGCTCAATTTTCAGCAAGGCTACGTACACCTTAGGGATTAAAGCTTCAAATTTGCTGCCAATTTCCAGCTTCATTTCTGCTTCTCCTTTCCCAGCCACTTTACCGCTTCAAGCGGTAGAAGCTCAAGCGGGCCTTTGACCACGGTACAAGGAGGCAGGGATTTGAGGAAAAGCTCTCCGTAGTGCCTTGTCTGAATGCGCCTATCCAATATTGCCACAATACCCCTATCGGTCTTGCTCCTAATGAGCCGGCCAAAGCCTTGGCGAAGCCTCAGGATGCTTTCAGGAACAGCGTACTGATGGAATGGGTCATCGTAAGTTTCGCTTCGGGCGGAGAAAATTGGGTCTGTGGGGACAGAGAAAGGCAGGCGAGGTATGATAACGCAGCTCAAAGCTTCCCCCACCACATCAATCCCTTCCCAGAAGCTCCTTGTGCCCATGAGGACAGCCCTCTCGGCTAAGCGGAAGGTCTCAAGGAGCTGGGTTCGGGAAGTGCTCTCGCTCTGCTCTAAAACCAAGATTCCGTCTTCAGCCAAAGGCGGAGTTATCGCCCTGGCCGTGCGCTGAAGCTGCCGGTGGGAGGTGAAGAGAACCAAGGTCTTGCCTCCCAAGGCACGGGAAAGCTCCACAATCGCTTCTTCAACCATCCTCTGGTAATCCTTGGTATCAGGCTCGGGGATATCAGTTGGGAGGTATAAGAGGGTTGAAGAGCGGTAATCAAAGGGAGACCCCAATGCCAGCTCCTCCGCCTCCCTTATCCCTAAGCGCTCTCGGATGTAGTCAAAAGAATCCCCAACCCTTAGGGTAGCGGAGGTCAAAATCACGCTCTCTTTGGCACTGAAGATGCCCCTTTCCAATATCGGAGCCACCTGCAGAGGCGCTGCGTTCAAGGAAATGTAGCCAGCGGAAGGGTTAAGGTGAGCCCAGTAAATACCTTGCTCGGACGGTTCCACGAGGATGAGGTGAACCCTGGCTTGCCATTCCAAAAGGCGAGACAAAGTCCCGGAAAATTCTTGAAGCAAGCCTTCAAGATGGTAATCTTCAGCCGTTTCGGCAAGGCTTTGGAGGTCCTTGAGGAGGCGGAGGAGCCCATCCGTAAGCCTGGATAAAGCTTCGTTGGCTACTTCCCACGCTATCTCAACATTCGCCCAATCGGGTTGAGCTTTCGTAGCTTTGGTTATGCGGATTTTGTAATCGTATTCGGAATCACCAGCATCCTCCTTGTACATGCTGAAAAATTCCCTCAGGGCGAGGAAAAGGGAAGCGATAAGCCCTCGGACCCGCTTTATCTCCCTTCTCTTGGTTGAGATAAACTCCTCAAGCTGGAGCCGGAGGCCTCGGGAGATTAGAGGGCTCAGCCGGTTGAGAAGCTGGCCCAAGATATCTCCACCTTTCTCGTCCCCTCCAAGCCAAGCCAGAAGCCTATCAACCCCGCCCTGATCTACCGAGAACCCAAGCTGCTTTGTAGCCACATCTTCCAGGTGATGGGCCTCATCTACAACCAGGAAACGGTAATCGGGCAGGACCTTGTTCTCCAGAGCTAAATCGGATAAGAGCAAAGCATGGTTGACCAAGACAATGTGGGCTCTCTCGGCGCTTTCGCGGGCCGCGTAAAAGAAGCACAATCCTTGCCGGTAATAGTGACAGCGCTCGCCGAGGCAGGATTCAGGATCAGAAGCAATCTCCTCCCAAGCGGCTTTCTCCCCGGGCGAAGGGATGAACAGCTCCGAAACATCCCCCGAAACAGTGCTCTGAAGCCACACCAGCACCTTGGCCAAAAGCTTGGCCTCCTCCGGGCGAACCTCAACCTTATTGCGTAGGATGGAAAGCTTGCGCATGCAAAGGTAATTGGAACGCCCCTTGAGTAGAGCAACCTTGAAGTCAAGCGGCAAAATCTTCTTTAAATCCGGCAAATCCTTCCGGTAAATTTGGTCCTGAAGGTTTATGGTGTTAGTGGATACGACCACCCTCTCCCCGTTTCGGACCGAAAAGTAGATAGCGGGGATGAGGTAAGCCACGGACTTACCCACGCCGGTTCCGGCTTCCACCAAAAGGTGGTGGCCTTTGTTTAATGATTCAGCTACTGCTTTCATCATCTCAATCTGCTGAGGGCGGTACTCGTAGCCTGGGAAGCGCCTGGCGAAGAGCCCGCCTTCCCCCATGAGGCCCTCAAGCTCCTTTAGGTCCACGGCCTCCTTCTCCGCCCGAGCTTTAAGGGGTGGGGAAACCTCGCGCTGGATGAAGGCCAAGGGGCTTTCTCCGAGGAGGCCCTTAGCTTTGAGATGCTGGGCCAAACTTGGTGCAGAAGGCGTGCGAGCTTTCCTTTCCAGAGCTTCCTGGAAGAAAGCCTCAATAGGCCACTGGGCTTTTCGGGCCAGGGCGATGAGCTCTTCCAAGGTCTCCTTCGGCAGTTCAAGAGCCCTATCCAAGAGGGCGTTGAAGAGGTGCATTGCAGTCATGGCATCGTCCAGAGCGCGGTGGCTT
>CAYOIS010000126.1:0-6275 GCA_964404055.1 uncultured Anaerolineae bacterium
CATACTTGCAAAGGCCTTGACAAAAGCCCCTTCTGGTGCTAAGCTATTTTTGGTTTTAACCTTCCTTGAAAACGGAGAGGAGCCATGGGTTACCTTGAGGAAATCGCGGACAAGCTGGGCAAAGAGAACTACTATAAGCTGGCCAAAATAAATAACCCACGCCTTCACGAGTTCATAGCTCGCTACGTAAAGCTTTGTAACCCCGATAAAATTTACGTTTGCACCGATTCGCCTGAGGATATAGCCTACGTAAGGGAGGCGGCAATCCGAAATGGCGAGGAATTTAAGCTCGCCATAGAAGGGCACACTGCCCATTTTGATAACTATTACGACCAAGCCCGTGACCGCAAGAACACGGGGATATTGGTCCCTAAATGGATGGACCTGGGCCCTTTCCTGGAAACCAAGGACCGAGATTGGGCCTTGCAGGATGTCCACGAAATACTTAAGGATATAATGAGGGGCAAGGAACTTTACATCTGCTTCTTCACTCTGGGGCCAGCTCGCTCAATCTTCTCTATCCCTTGCGTCCAGCTAACCGACTCCGCCTACGTTGCCCACAATGAGTTCCTCCTCTACCGTCCGGGGTATGAGGAATTTGTCCGGCTTGGCCCCAATGCTCGCTTCTTCAAGTTCATACACTCAGCCGGGGAACTGGACGAGAGGAAGACTTCCAAAAATCTGGACAAAAGGCGCATCTACATTGACATTTTGGATGACACCGTTTACAGCGTGAACACACAGTACGGTGGAAACACCATAGGCCTTAAGAAACTGGCCATGCGCTTAGCCATCTACCGGGGCTCCCAGGAAGGCTGGCTCTGCGAGCACATGTTCATCTTAGGCGTGCACGGCCCCGGAGGAAGAGTCACTTACTTTACCGGAGCCTACCCTTCACTGTGCGGTAAAACCTCCACAGCTATGCTTGAAGGGGAAAGCATAGTCGGCGATGACATCGCTTTCTTGCGCAAAATCAATGGCCAGGTCCGAGCGGTCAATACCGAAGTGGGGATGTTCGGGATAATCCAAGGGATAAACTCCAAGGATGACCCAATCCTCTGGAAAGCCCTCCACAGCCCGGGCGAAATCATCTTCTCCAATGTCTTGGTCACCGAAGATGGCCACGTCCATTGGATTGGAAAAGATGGCGAGGTCCCGCCAAGAGGGATAAACCACTCCGGAGAATGGTACATCGGTAAAAAGGATGCCGAAGGCAAAGAGATACCTTGCTCCCACCCCAATGCTCGCTTCACCCTTAACCTCAGACTCTTGGAAAACTTAGACCCCGCTATTGACGACCCTGAAGGGGTAGTGGTCAAAGGGATAATCTACGGTGGAAGGGACTCCGATACGTGGGTTCCGGTAGAGGAAGCTTTTGATTGGGTTCATGGCATCATCACCAAAGGCGCTGCTCTGGAATCGGAAAGAACTGCGGCTGTCCTTGGGAAAGAAGGCGAGCGGGAATTTAACCCGATGTCAAACTTGGACTTCCTCTCCATCCCCGTAGGCAAGTATATCCAGATAAACTTGGACTTCGGGCGCGACTTGGAAAATCCACCGCGTATCTTCTCAGTCAATTATTTCCTCCGGGATAAGGATGGGAACTTCCTCAACGCCCGCGAGGATAAGAGGGTGTGGATAAAATGGATGGAACTCCGGGTCCACAACGAAGTAGAGGCTGTCAGAACTCCCACTGGCCTTATCCCACGCTATGAGGACCTGGCCCGGCTTTTCCATCAAGTCCTAAAGAAAGATTACCCAAGGGAAGCTTACATAGCCCAATTCACCCTTAGAGTCCCGGAGAACCTGGCCAAAATCGCCAGGATAACCGAAATTTACCGGACAAAAGTGCCCGATACTCCTCCCATACTCTTTGAGGTGATGGAAGCCCAGAGGCAGAGGCTCTTGGAAGCTCGCGAGAAGTTCGGTGATTACATATCACCGGAAGCCTTCGGCGGTATTTAGAGGATGGAGCGTAAAAAGGATTATTACGAAATCCTGGGGGTAAGCCGCACTGCTTCCCAAGAAGAGATAAAGAAGGCCTATCGCAGGCTGGCTCGCCAGTATCATCCCGATATCAACAAGAGCCCCGAAGCCGAAGCTAAGTTTAAAGAGATAAACGAGGCTTATGAGGTGCTTTCCGACCCCGAAAAGCGAGCCATCTATGACCGCTATGGCCATGCAGGCTTAGCAGGCGATATTGTTGATTATTCGGGGTTCGGAGGCTTTGAAAGCATCATAGAGGAGTTCTTCGGGGGGTTTGGCTTCCCCAGGATAAGGAGGCAACCACCACGCCGCGGCCAGGACCTTTACTATGAGCTTAGCATAACGCTGGAAGAGGCAGCATTCGGGGCTGAGAAAGAGTTTGAAATCCAACGCTACGAAACTTGCCCTAACTGCCGAGGCTCCGGAGCTGAACCGGGCACAACCCCTGTGCGCTGCCCCCAATGCAACGGCACAGGCGAAGTCCGCCACGTTAGGGAAACATTTTTGGGCTCCTTCGTAACGGTTACCACTTGCCCTCAATGTGGAGGCTCTGGAGAGGTAATCGTTACTCCTTGTTCGGAATGCCGGGGAAGGCGCAAAATCAGGGTTACACGCACGATATCAGTCCAGATTCCGCCAGGGGTAGATAGCGGCACGAGGATTCGCCTCAGCGGAGAAGGGGATGCCGGCGATGCTGGAGGGCCACCCGGTAACCTCTACGTCACTATCTCCATAGAACCTCATCCTCACTTCCGCAGGGACGGAAGCAATCTCTATTACGAGCTACCACTGAACATTGTCCAAGCGGCCTTAGGGGCGGAGGTGGAAATCCCAACCTTGGAAGGGAAAGAAAAATTGGTGATTCCACCAGGGACTCAACCCGGCCAGACTTTCCGGCTCAAGGGGAAGGGGATGCCCCACCTCCACCGCAATGGCCGTGGCGACCTCTTCGTAATCACCAAAGTGGTCATACCTACCAACTTAACCCCTAAACAGAAGGAGCTTCTCAAGGAGTTGGAGAAGACATTTCAAACAGGGCGTGAGTAAGTAGTGTCACAGCCTTGGGGAAAGGGCACTATTTGAGCATCTTAAGCCTAGAACCTGGGATTGGTTTGGGTTAATGGTTGCTTTTTACTTCGCATCAACGTTGGGAAAAAGAAGCGGGTTTTTGGCATTAAGGGGCATCAGGTATGAGTAAGTGGATGGAGATTTCAGTGGAGGTGCCCGACGAAGTAGTGGATGCAATCCAAGAGGTAATGGGCCGCTTCTCTTCAGGAGGGGCGGTAATAGAGAAGATAATCCCCGAAGATGACCCCTTAGGCTTAGAGCCGACCAAAGCCTTTGTCAAAATCTACCTCCCCTACAACCGGCAAGGCCTGAGCCGAAAGAAGCGCTTGGAAGAAGCTCTCTGGCACTTTTCCAACATTTTCGCAATCCCCACACCATCTGTCCGCTACTGGGAAGAAGGTGAATGGCTTGAGGCCTGGAAGAAATTCTACACCGTCCTTCACATAGGAGAGCGCTTGGTGGTCAAGCCATCGTGGGAAAGCTATACCCCTTCGCCTGAAGAAGTAGTGGTAGAACTGGACCCTGGCCTCGCTTTCGGGACGGGGCTGCATCCTTCTACTCGCCTTTGCCTTATAGCTATGGAGAAGGTTTTGAAGCCTGGGGAGAGGGTCTTGGATGTAGGCACAGGCTCAGGAATACTGGCCCTATTTGCCGCTAAACTTGGCGCAAGGGAAGTCCTGGCCCTGGATATAGACCGGATAGCTGTGAAAGTAGCTCGGGAGAACGTGGCCCGCAATGGCCTCAAAGGTAAGGTTAAAGTCCGCTGGGGAACCTTAATCCGGACGGGGGAAGCTCCACTTATAGATGCCTCGGCCCTTAAGCCCTTTGGGCTGGTTTTGGCCAATATAACTGCCCCGGTGATAAAAAGCATGGCTAAGGAACTGGCTACGGCTACAGCCCCTGGAGGCCTATTAATCGTTTCAGGCTTAATCCAGAACCAGAAGGAAGAGACCGCTGAAGCGCTCTTCGCTTGCGGCCTTACACTTCAAGAGGAGATTTCCAGCCAAGAGTGGGTAGCCTTAATCCTGAGGAAAAGCCAGCCATGAGTTCACTCCACCGCTTCTTCATCAAACCTGAGCAGATCAAAGGTTCGCTTGTCACCTTCGGCCAGCCCCAGGTTCACCAAATACGCAATGTCTTAAGGATGCGCCCAGGTGAAAAGGTCATAGTGCTGGATAACTCCGGATGGGAATACGTAGTGGAATTAAGGGAAATAGATAGGGATGAGGCTAAAGGCGAAGTGATTGAGAAGCGCTTGAACTCTTCAGAGCCTCGCACTAAGGTCACCCTCTACCAAGCCCTCCTCAAAGGGGAGCATTTTGAGTTCGTCCTCCAAAAGGGCACGGAATTAGGGGTAGTAAGCTTTGTCCCCCTGATAAGCGAGCGCTGCATCGTAGGCGATGTGGACTACGTTGAGAAAAGGAAGGAGAGGTGGGAACGGATAGTAACGGAAGCGGCGGAGCAATCGGGTAGAGGTAAGCTTCCCAGAATTGAAGAGCCAGTTTTATTTACCAAAGCTTGCCGTGACCTCAAGCTCAGAGGTAGCTTCGCTGTGATGCCGTGGGAGAAGGAAAAGAAGCTTTCTCTGAAAGAAGCTTTGGAGCAGGGGAATAAACCTTTTTCCGTAAGCATACTGGTCGGGCCAGAGGGGGGGTTCTCCGAGAAGGAAGCGGAGATGGCTCGCCGCTACGGTGTAATCACCGTATCCCTTGGCCCCAGGATTCTGCGAGCTGAAACTGCAGGCATTGTGGCTTCGGCCATAATCCTTTATGAACTTGGGGATATGAGACCATGAATAGAAGAGGCTTTTTCATAACCTTTGAAGGGCCGGAGGGAAGTGGGAAAACCACCCAGGCCCAACTTTTATACAAGCACCTCCTTTCTCTCGGTTACCCAGTTATATTGACCAGGGAGCCTGGAGGCACACCAATCGGCGACAGGATAAGAGCTATCTTGCACGACCCCGCTCACTCCGAGATTCTCCCCACTACTGAAATCCTCCTCTATTCCGCCTCCCGAGCCCAAATCGTAGGCCAGGTCATAAGGCCAGCCCTGGAGGAAGGGAAAATCGTGATTTGCGACCGCTACGCTGATTCCACGCTGGCCTACCAGGGGTACGGGCATGGCCTCGACCTTGATTCCGTGAGGTTCATCACCGCTTTCGCCACCGGAGGTCTCGTCCCTGACCTCACTTTCTACTTGGATTTAGAGGTTGAGGAAGGACTAAGGCGCAAAAGGGCAGCCTTTGAGCGGGGGGAGAGCGAGTGGACCCGTATGGACCAGAAGGAGCTTGAGTTCCACCAGAGAGTCCGCCAAGGTTACTTAAAAATGGCGGCCTCAGAACCGTCCCGCTGGGTTATCTTAAACGCCTTGGAACCAGTGGAAGCGATTCAGATGCGCATACGCCAAATCGTGGAGGAGAAGCTTCATGAAGCTTATCCTGGCCATAATCAACAGAGATGACACTTACAAGCTTATGGATGCCCTGGTAAAGAGAGGCTTTAAATCCACTCTCATAAGCTCAACCGGAGGCTTCCTAAGGGAAGGAAATTCCACTCTAATCATTGGGGCTGAAGAAGAGAAAGTAGAGGAAGTTCTGAGGATAATCCGAGAAAACTGTCATGCTCGTAAGGAACTGGTGAAATTCTGGCCTCCCACCCCCGAAGTTCCAAGCCTTTTCGCCCCCCCTTTGGAAGTTGAGGTGGGGGGAGCGACCATCTTTATCCTCAATGTGGAAAGGCTAGTCCAAGTCTAAGCTTTCTGACCCCCCTTCTTCCTCGGATGGGCCAGCTAATCCAGGCATTTCCTTCTCAATTTGCTCTGGGGTCTGGCCTGCTTCCAGCCTCTCCAGGACCTCGTGGAACTCATCTCCCAAGTCTCCGACCTCTTCACCCAACTCAGCGGTCATGCGGCGCATAAAACGGGCAAGACTTCGGGGGTCATTCTCATCCAAATCACCCCAGGTGGAGGGGTCGGCCAATGCTTCCAGGCGTGCTTCTTCAGAGCGGACTACCCTGACTTTAGAGATGAGCTTGGTTACGTTTTCGCTGCCGCAGCGGGGGCAGCGGGGAGTACTAGCTTCGGCGGCGGAGAAAGTATGCCAATAAAGGCTAAACTTACGCCCGCATCCTTGGCACCTATACTCGTAAATCGGCATTTTCCCACCTCCCGAAGGCTTACTAACTAAAAATTATAGGCAGGTTTATGGAGAGGAACAAACC